>JAUHYB010000099.1 GCA_030426745.1 bacterium | reverse complement strand
GGGATGCTGAAGAGGTACGGGTGCATGGCGGTCTCCGGGCGGGGGATTGTAGGGGCCGCGCCCGGCGGGATCCGCGCCCGCGTCGCGACTTGTCGGCGCGCGGGCTTCCGGCGACCGGCGCGCGCCGCTATCCTCCCGCCTCGCCGACGGGGAGCCGGGCGCCGGACCGCCCGCTCCTCGCTGGGAACGTTCCATCCGTTCCGGGCCGCCGCGCCCGTTCGACCGCCGAGTCAGGAGCCAGAGGCATGACCGACCTGCCGAACGCCAAAGTGTTCATCGAGGGCCGTTACCGCAAGCTGACGCGGGACCTGCCCCAGACGATCTTCTACTGCCCCGACTGCAAGGGGCACCCGCGCCGCCGCAAGAAGTGCGAGCGCTGCGAGGGCTTCGGCAAGCTGACGCGCGACTCGGTGCAGGAGCTCGTCTGCTACGTGCTCGGCGCCGCGCTGAAGACGCGCAAGAACAAGTTCCACGGCGCGGGCCGCGAGGACATCGACGTGCGCATGCTGGGCGACGGCCGCCCGTTCGTCGTCGAGTTCAAGAACCCGAAGAGCATGGACGTCGACCTCGCCGCGCTGGAGGAGGAGATCAACCGGCGCAACGAGGGCCGGCTGGAGGTCGAGCGCCTGGTGTGGTCCGACAAGCCGCGCGTCGTCGAGCTCAAGGAGTCCAAGCACGCGAAGCGCTACGGCGCGCTGATCGAGGTCGAGGGCGGCGCGACGGCCGCGGACTTCGAGGCGTTGCCCGAGGGCCGCGTGACGCTGGCGCAGAAGACGCCGCAGCGCGTCGCGCACCGCCGCGCCGACAAGGTGCGCGAGCGCTGGGTCGAGTTCGAGGGCGTCGAGCCGCGCGGCGACGACCGCCTGTGGTACGTGCGGCTGGCGACCGAGCACGGCACCTACGTCAAGGAAGCGATCACCGGCGAGGGCGGCTCCACCGAGCCGTCGCTCTCCAGCATGATCGGCAAGCCCGCGCGCTGCGTGGAGCTCGACGTGCTCGACATCCTCGACGAGGGCGGCGAGCGCATCGAGCGCCGCGAGGCCCCGGCGGGCTTCGGCGAAGGCGTCTACTGATCCGCCGCGGCGCGCGGCGCGGCCGACCCGCGGCTAGAACGCGACGCCGATGACCTCGGCCTCGAAGACGATCTTGCCGTCGACGAAGCCCTGCACGTAGTAGGTGAACATCGTCTTGCGGATGCGGTTCACCTTGCCGACGAACACCATCCGCACGCCGGGCTCGACGACGCCGCGGAAGCGCGTGTTGTTCAGCCCGCCGAAGCCCAGGAAGCGCTCGCCCATGTCGTCCTGGTGGCACATGTAGTCGTACGAGCAGAGCTGCGCGCCGGTCTCGATCATCAGCGCGCCGGGGAAGATCGGGCGCCCCGGGATGTGGTCCTCGCACCACCAGTCGCCGGCCTTGATGTCCTTGAAGCCGACGATCACGCCTTCCTCGGGGTCCTGGTGCAGGACGCCGTCGAGCAGCTCGAAGGTGCCGCGCTGGCGCAGCAGCGACTTCAGCTGGTCGGGGCCGGCGATGATCGGACCGTCGAGGTCGATCGTGGAGAGGTCGAAGAGGGGGGTCGAAGCCATGGGGTGGTGTGAGGGAGGGGCGGACGTCGGCCGGGGACGCGGGGCGGAGGAGTCTAGCGAGGCGGCGCGCCGTTCGCGCGCCCGTCCTGCGACGCCGAGCCCGACGGGCCGACCGGCTCGCCCGGCAGCACCGCGATGCCCGGCGCGTGGATCTGCCCGGCCAGCGGCGCGTGGGTGACGCCCTGCATGCCGCGCAGGCGGCGCACGCACTCGTCGAAGAGCGGCGAGTCGGGCCGCGCGAAGTAGTAGTGGATCGTCCGCCCGTGGCGGTGCGTCGCCGCGATCGCGACGAAGCCGTGGTCGCGCATGTAGTCGACCTGCACGCGGTTCTTCGGTCCGACCGAGAAGTTCCCCGTGCGGCCGATGTCCTGGATCAGGTCGGGCGCGAAGTCGTCGAGCACCGCGCGCGTCATGCCGCCGTGCGCGACGCGGTCGGAGGTCAGGCCCACGCGGTCGACCGTCGTCCAGCCCGAGTAGTAGGGCAGCGCGCCGGACTCGCTGACGAACATCTTGCCGTCGAGGCCGGCCAGCGCCTTGCCCGCGGCGACGCGGTCGACCTGCGTGAACGCCTCGCGCACGAACAGGATCTGCTCGAGCGGGCGCATCGCCCAGTACGCGGCGCCGGCCGTCAGGACGACCCAGGCCGCCGGGTGCGCCAGCGCGCGCGCGCGCCGCGGATCGGCGGCGGCGAGGAACGCCAGGTAGAGCGCGGGCACGATCGGGAACAGGAACCGCCCGCCCATGCCTTGCAGCGGGTTGATGCCGGAGACGTACCAGGTGAACACCGCGACGCCCGCCAGCACCGGCAGCGCGCGCAGCACCCGCGCGCGCGACGACATGGCGACCACCACGACCAGCCCGAACACGAGGTACGGCAGCGCGTAGCCCCTGGCGACGTCCGTGACGTACCGGCGCCCGAGCGCCGCGCGCAGCGGGTCGTCCGCCGACATCTTGACGTAGTAGGTGTTCGGCAGCGGCTCGCCGAAGACCCACAGGCGCCACCCGGTGTACAGCGCGACCGCGGCGACGAAGGCGCCGGCGCACAGCGCCAGCCCGCGCAAGGACGCCCGATCGCGCCGGGCGGCGTGCACGACGACGAGCGTCACGCCGACGCCCGCGCCGAACACGGCCGTGTCGGGCCGCGCGAGGAGCGCCAGCAGGAACAGCCCCGCCAGCCGCAACCCGCGCCGCGCGTCCACGCCGTCCCCGGCCAGCAGCGCCTCGCGCGCGACGAGCGTGACCAGCAACATCGTCGTCGCGGTCTCCATGCCCTGCATCGACAGCAGGGCCAGCGCCGGGCTGCACGCCAGCGCGGCGATCAGCGGCAGGCGCACCCCGAGCGGCGCGTCCGGCTCGTCGCGCCACAGCCTGGCGAAGACGGCCGTCGTCGACGCGAACGCGACGAACTTCGACGTCAGGATCGGATCGATCCGCGCCAGCATGCCCGCCGCGTTCACGAGCACCCACAGGAGGCTGGTGAAGCCCTCGACCGGCGGCGCGCCGAGGTTCCAGGCGAGCGACCCGTGCTCGGCGAGGTGCCGCGCGAAGCGGTAGGTGATGAACGAGTCGTCCAGCACGAACGCGCGGAAGGGGACGCACAGCGCGCAGAAGGTCGCGGCGAGCAGCACCAGCGCGACGGACCCGAGCACCGGGCGCGCGGACGCGTCCCGCGGCGCGGTGCTCGACCCGTCCTCGGCGGCGGGGGCTTCCTGTCGGCTCTCTGGCTGCATGCGCGCGGAGGTGGCGGGGAGCGCCCGCGGGGGCCTACAGCAGACCGGCGGAGCGGTGCTCGCGCAACCACTCACCGCGCTCGACCTCGCGGCGGAACAGCGCGGCCTTCCACCAGGTCGTGACGTTGATCGCCCACCAGACGCCGGCGCCGCCCAGGCCGGCCGTGATCGCCAGCAGGTAGGCGATGGGGATGCGCAGCACGTTGCCCAGCGAGCTGATGCGGAAGATCGGCCGCGTGTACCCCGCGCCCTGCAGCACCTTCTCGTTCACCGTCTCCATGGCGACGAAGAACTGCGAGAAGGCCAGGACCTGGACGTAGACGATCGTCTCGCGCACGACGAGCGGGTCGCCGGAGTAGAGCGGCGCGACGACCGGCCCGCCGAACCAGAAGAGCAGCGAGAACGCGAGCCCCGTCGCGTGCCCCAGGCGGCGAACGTTGCGCACGGCCAGCAGCGCGCCCGCCTCGTCCCGCGCGCCGAGGTTGCGCCCGACCAGCGACGAGCCGGCCAGGGCGACGCCCAGGAAGAACGGGAAGCTGATCGACTCGAAGGCGTTGAAGCCGATGCCGAGTCCGGCGCGGACCTCGGTCGAGAGCCGCGCGAGCACGACTGCGAACAGGACCTGGTAGACGGCGGCGTAGAACAGGATCGAGGCGCCCAGCGGCGCGCCCTTCGCGACGATCGTGCGCATCAGGCGCGGCACCGGCAGCCCGCGCGGCCGCAAGCTGACGCCGAAGCGCCCGTGCAGCAGCGCCAGGCCGATGCTGACCGACAGCACGCGCGACGCGACGGTCGCCCACGCCGCGCCGGCGATGCCGAGCCCCGCGACGTAGATGAAGAGCGGGTTCAGCAAGAGGTTCGTCAACACCGCGCAGACCTGCAGCGCCGTCGTGACGCGCGTCTCGCCCATCGCGATGAACACGTTGTCGACGACGGGCGCGACGGCCAGCGGCAGGATGCCCAGGTAGATCGCGCGCATGTACGCGACGGTCTCGGTCGCCTCCGCGCCGCCGAGGCCCATCACGCTCGCGATCGCCGGCATCGCCGCGTAGCCCGCGGCGCCGATCACGACCGCGATCGCGACGCACGCCAGCAGCGCGTGCCGCACCGCGCGGTCGCGGGACTCGGGGTCGCGCGCGCCGGTCGCGTGCGCCACCAGCGGCAACGCGCCGCCCGCCGCCAGGTAGATCAGCCCGAAGTTGGTGATCAGCAGGAAGGTGCTTGCGGCGATCGCGGCCTGCGCGTTCGGCCCGAGCCCCTGCACCCAGTACTGGTCGTTGATCCGGTACCCGTTGTTCAGGACGAACGACGCGATCGCGGGCCACGCGAGCCGGACGACGTCCCGCATCGCGGCGGGGGCGCGGCCGCTCATCGCGGCGGCAGGGTCATGTAGAGCGTCGCCGGCTCGCCGTCCTCGACCTCGAGGACCTCGCGCACGCGCCGGCCCTCGCCGTCGCGCGCCAGGAACTTCCACGAGCCGAAGGGGATGCGGCCCGCGTCGAACCAGCCGTCCGCGTCCGTGACGCCGGAGACGTTCGCGCCGCCGTCGCTGTAGCCGACGACCTCGACCCCGGCGAGCGGCGCCCCGGACTCGTCGGCGACGTTCACGCGCAGGCTGCCGCGCACCGGCAGCGTCAGCGCCCCGAGGTTCGACGAGCGCGCGCCGGTGTTGTCGAAGTCCTTGGGCGGCACCTCGGGCGCGTCGACGCGCCCGACGATCAGGGTCCACGCGCCGGTCTCGACGCCCTCGAAGAACCAGGCGCCGTCGGCGCGGCTCTCGGTCGTCGTGAGTTCCCCGGTGCGCCGCAGTCGCAAGTGCACCGTGACGCCTTCGACCGCGCGGCCGTCCTCGTCCTGGAGCACGCCGCGGACGGTGCCCAGCGGCTCCAGCGCGAAGGTCACGTAGGGGCTCGACGCCGTCTTCTCGATCGAGACCGACGTCGGCCGGCTGGCGTAGCCGTCGGTGTACGCGCGCACGTCGTAGCCGCCGAAGGGGACGTCCTCGACGGTGAACTCGGTCGCGCCGCCGGTGATCTCGACCGCGCGCTCGACGGCGTGCTCCCGGCCGGCCAGCGTGCGCGAGGGCGACAGCTTCAGCGTCCAGCGCCGCGGCGCGGCCTCGCCGCCGGGCAGGTACAGCGCGCCGCGCAACGACCCGGCGCCGCGGAAGCGGTCGGGGTCGCGCAGGCGGCGCAGGGCCTCGGCCGTGGGGTCTTCCGGCAAGGGCGTCCCGTCCGCGCGCACCGGGCGATCCGCGGCCGCGGCGCCGGCGGACGGTGAGGCGGACGGGGGGGTGGCGAACCCGTCGCCGGCGGCGGGCGACGCCGCGGGGGCGGGCTCCGGCTCCAGCGCGGCGGACTCGGTCTCGCCGCAGGCACCCAGCAGCGCGACGATCACCAGCGCCGCGCCCGCGCGGAACCACGAGCGGCACGCGCGGGTCAAGCTTCGCCCGGTTCGGCTTGCGCCCTCACCCGGGCCAGGTAGCTTCTTTTGGTCCAGAATCATCGCCAGAGGGGTCCGCGCGCTCGGTGCGGCGACCTCGAAGCGCGCATCCTAACCCCCGGCCGTCGGGCCGGGGAAGACGTCATGACCCTCCTCGCCACGCTGTTCCGCCGCTGCCCTCGCCGCGCGCTCCTCCTGCTCCCGCTGCTCGTCCTGGCCCTCGGCCCGAGCGCGCGCACGGAGCCGGCGCCGGCCGCCGACGGGCGCGTCATCGTCCTCGGCTTCGACGGCGCGGACCACCGCACGGCCGCCGAGATGATGGCGCGCGGCGAGATGCCGAACCTGCAGCGGCTCGCCGAGGCGGGCACCTTCGCGCCGCTCGGCACGACCTACTCGGCCGAGTCGCCCGTCGCCTGGGCCGCGCTGAACACCGGCCAGAACCCCTCGAAGACCGGCGTCCCGGGCTTCGTGATGCGCACGCTGGGGGACGACCCGCAGAACCCGCTGCCGCCGATGCCCGACATCGGCTTCTACGAGTACCAGGAGCGACCGGTCGACCGCGAGCACATGCCGGAAGCGCCGTGGTACGTGCTGGGCCTCGCGAAGGACGGCGGCAAGCAGCTGGCGCTCTACGCGGCCGTCGGCGTGCTGCTCGTGTTCCTGATCGTCTTCAAGCTGCTGCTGCGCCTGAAGCTGGTCGTCGCGCTGGGCCTCGCCCTGGTGCTGTCGGCCGCGGGGGCCTGGGGCGCGCTGAGCGCCAGCGAGCACGTGCCGCGCTCGATCCCGAAGATCGTCGCGAACCCGGTGCAGGTCGACTCCTTCTGGGAGGTGGCCGCGCGCGAGGGCAAGCGCGCCGTCGTGCTGGACGCCGCGATGTGCTGGGACCGCAGCGCCGAGCCGAACGCGCGCGTGATGGCCGGCCTCGGCCTGCCGGACGTGCGCGGCGCGTACGGCGACTGGTTCGTCTACACCGACGACCCCTACGAGCTGGAGAAGCCGCCCATCGGCAACACGAAGGGCCTGACGGGCGGCGCGATCTTCCGCGTGAACTTCCGCGACGGCCGCGCCGAGACGGTGCTGGTCGGCCCGCGCGACTTCGTCGAGTTGGACAAGCTGAAGCGGCAGCTCGAGAAGCAGCGCGAGATCGCCGCCGATCCCGCCAAGGGCTACGCCGCGACGGACGCCGCCGCGCAGGAGGTCGAGCGCCTCGAGAAGGAGGTCGCGAAGAAGGCCGACGACCGCGTCGAGGCGCCGATGACGCTCGAGAAGCTGGACGGCGGCCGGCTGCGCGTGACGATCGGCGGCCGCAGCGAGGACCTGGCCGTCGGCGAGTGGTCCGAGTGGTTCGAGCCGGTCTTCGAGCTGTCGCCGCTGATCAAGGCGCACGCGATCACGCGCGTGAAGCTCCTGGAGCAGGAGCCGGGCGAGGACCGCATCGAGCTCTTCGTCGACGTCATGCACATCGACCCGCGCAACCCGCTGTTCTGGCAACCCGCCAGCCAGCCGATCACCTACTCGCAGGACCTGGCCGCCGCGGCGGGCCGCGCCTTCGAGACCGTCGGGTGGGCGTGCATCACGATGGCGTACAAGGACGAGAAGATCGACCCGGTGACGATGCTGCAGGACATCGAGTACACGCTGAAGTGGCGCGAGGAGATCACGCGCCGCTCGCTCGAGTCCGACGACTGGGACGTGCTGATGACCGTGTTCAGCACGCCGGACCGCGTGCAGCACATGACCTACCACTTCTACGACGAACAGCACCCGCTGTACGACGCGGAGGCGGCGAACCGCAAGATGACCTTCTTCGGCGAGGAGATCACGCTGAAGGAGGCGATCCCCGCCATCTACCGCCAGATCGACCGCATCGTCGGCATGGTGACGGACGAGTACATGGCGGACGACGACGTGCTGCTCGTGTGCGCCGACCACGGCTTCCAGAGCTTCCGCCACCAGGTCAGCTTGAACGCCTGGCTGGCGCGCGAGGGCTACCTCGTGCTGAAGGACGGCGTGAACGGCCGCATGGGCAACCTGCTGCAGTTCGTCGACTGGGACCGGACGAAGGCCTACGCGCTGGGCCTCGGCATGATCTACGTGAACCAGCAGGGCCGCGAGCCCGGCGGCATCGTCCCGGCCAACCAGGTCGACGCCCTGTCGCGCGAGATCCGCGAGCGCCTGCTCGCGCTGACGCACGAGGTGGACGGCGAGACGCACCGCGTGGTGCGCGACGTGACGGTGATGGCGGACGTGCACGACGGGCCGTTCCTCGACCGCGAGGGCGAGCTGATGGTCGGCTTCGAGCCGCATTACCGCGTCAGCTGGAACACGACGACCGGCGGCGTCTCGCTGGCCCGCCAGGAGGGCGGGGGCTTCGGCGTGGGCGACGTGATCTACCCGAACGACAGCCACTGGTCCGGCGGCCACGTCTCGGTGGCGCCCGACGCCGTCGCGGGCATCTTCGCCTCCAACCGCGTGGTGGACCTGCCGGCGAGCGGCGCGCACCTGTTGCACATCGCGCCGACGACGCTGCAGCTCCTCGGCATCGCGCCGCCCCCCGGGCTGGACCTCGAGGCGCTGCCGCTGCGCTGACGCCCGAGCCCTCGGATCGAGGGCGCGCGGAGAGCCCCGGACCGCGCCCGACCCGGCCGCGGTCCGGGGCTCTTCGACGTCGGGTCGTGGCGCGTGTCGTTGCCCGTGTCGTTGCCCGTGTCATCGCGTCGTGGTGGAGCCCCGACCGCTGACCGCGCCGTTGCAGGAATGGACCGCGCGGGCGGCTGCAGCCGCCCCCGCGGTCCTTCCTGGCAACGGCGTCCTGCACGGCCGGGTCTCGCGCGGGGGCCGGCGGCCGGGGCGCGGCGGTCGCCGGGAGGTGCGCGCGGTCGGTGCCGCGCGCCAGGGGTGGGAGCGGCGTCGCCCGCGGTGGCGCCGGCGGCGAGGCTGACGGTGCGGGCGCTGCGGCCGCTCGACGCGCCGGGTCCGGGGCGCTCGTGGGCGCGCGGCCCGGCGGCTTCGTCGCCGCTTTGCGCGCGCGCAACCTGCACGGACCAGGATCCCGCGGGTCGCACGAGCACGCCCGAAAACGCCACTTTCCGCAAATTCCAGGAACAGAGGCGACGTAAGGGCGACTGTTCCGGCGCGCGAGGAAGCGCGGCGACGTTCTCCCCGAACGACGGCCGACCTCCCGCCCGACGACCACCCAGCCACCCAGCGATGTCCACCCACGACGCACAGATCCCCGGACCGAAGCCGACCGCGCGCCCGCGGCCCAGCGCCAGCTTCCTGTGGGAGGACGCCGAGACCGGCGAGCGCCTGCGCGTCTCGGTGCGGCTCGACGGGTCGGACGCGGCCGCCTTCTTCGCGGACCTCGAGGCGACGGGCTTCCGACGTCTCGATCACGGACCCGCGGCGGGCGACGCCGAAGAACACACGAAATCCCGGGCACGATCCGCGCAGGTGCGCGCAGTGCCCGACTCGAACGCGCGTAGGAGCAGTCAAGAAGAGCCGAAGGATGGAGAGGATGGGGGAACGCTGCCTTGCAGCATCGACGTCGTCTCCGCTTTCCACGCCGCCGAAGGGGAGCACTCGCTGCCCGCTCGGCCGGCGACCGGCGAGGACCTCGGACCGGTGAGGCGCGAGAGCGCCTAGAGGGCACCGGGCGAGACTCGCTCACACGACTGCCTGCTCTGAATCGACGCGAGGCGGGACCGCTCTGAGGGGGGCGGTCCCGCCGCTTTTCAATCCGGGCCGCTCGCGCGCTAGGCTCTCGCCATGCAGTTCCATTGGAAGGTGCTCGCGTGGATGGTCGCGGGCGTGCTGGTCGGCCTGCTGCTGCAGTCGACCCTGGAGGCCCCGGCCTGGTCCGGCGCGCGCGTGGAGGCCGCGGACGGCGCGGTCGTCGTCGCCGCGTCGAGCGGGCCCGCCGCGAAGGCGGGCCTGGAGCCGGGCGACCGCCTCGTCGCCGCGATCGTCGACCGCGGCGGCCCCGGGGAGGAGCGCGTGGCGCTCGTCGATCCCGGCGCCTGGGACCGCGTCCTCGCCGGCGCCGAGAACGGCGACACGCTCTGGGTCTTCGACGACCCGGACGCGCCGGCGCGGCCGCTGACGTTGGCGATGGATCCCGGCTCGCCGCGCGCGCGCTGGATCGAGCCCTTCGCCTTCGCCGCGGACATCTTCCTGGCCCTGCTGAAGCTCCTGATCGTCCCGCTCGTGATGAGCTCGATCACGACCGGCGTCGCGGGCGTCGGCGGGATGGGGGACCTGCGGCGGCTCGGCGGCAAGACCTTCGCCTACTACATGTCGACCAGCCTGCTGGCGATCCTCGTCGGCCAGACGCTGGTGAACGTGATCCGGCCGGGCGACGGCGCGAAGCTCGGCCTGTCGCCGGACACGAGCGTGGAGCAGCTCGACGGCAACTTCATCGACATCCTGCGCAGGATGGTGCCCGACAACGTCGTCGCCGCGATGACGGACAACGGGCAGATGCTGCAGATCATCTTCTTCTCGCTGCTGCTCGGCTGGGCGATCACGCGGACGCCCGAGCCCTACGGCAAGCGCGTCGGCGACCTCGTCGACGGCTTCTTCCACGTGATGATGTCGATGGCGGAGGGCATCCTCGCGCTGCTGCCCTACGGCGTCTTCGCGCTGCTCGTGAAGGTCGTCGCCGGCACCGGCTTCGGCGTGTTCGAGCCGCTCCTGCTCTACATGGCGACCGTCACGCTGGCGCTCGTCCTGCACTGCGCCGTGACGCTGCCGCTGGTGCTGCGGTTCCTGGCGCGCATCTCGCCGGTCGCCTGGTTCAAGGCGATGGCGCCCGCGCTGATGACCGCGTTCAGCACCAGCTCGTCGTCGATGACGCTGCCGGTGACGATGCGCACGGTCGAGGACCGCGGCAAGGTCAGCAACCGCGTCGCGTCGTTCACGCTGCCGCTGGGCGCGACGA
>JAUHYB010000567.1 GCA_030426745.1 bacterium | reverse complement strand
TCGCGACGTTGCCCGCGACCACGTCGACGTCCAGCTTCGCCTTCAGCTCGCGCACCGTGTCCATCACGTTCGTGCTGTGGCCGTGCGCCGTGTCGACGACCAGCACGTCCACGCCGGCCTCGACGAGCCCCGCGGCGCGCTCGTAGTCCTTGACCCCGATGGCCGCCCCCACGCGCAAGCGCCCGCGATCGTCCGTCGCGGCCTTGGGGAACTCCTCGACCATCTTGATGTCCTTCATCGTGATCAGGCCGTGCAGGCGACGGGCGTCGTCCACGATGATGAGCTTCTCGACCTTGTGCCGGTACAAGAGGTCGCGGGCCTGGTCGAGCCCGGTGCCGGGCGGCGCGGTGACCAGGTTCTCGCTGGTCATGATCTGCCCGATCGGCGTCTCGTCGCCCGACTGGAAGCGGATGTCACGCGAGGTGAGGATGCCGACGACGGTCTGGCCCTCGACGATCGGCACGCCGGAGATGTGGTGCGTCGCCATCAGCGAGCGCGCCTCACCGACCGTCGCCGTCGGCGGCAGCGTGACCGGGTCGAGGATCACGCCGTTGGCCGAGCGCTTGACCTTGTCCACCTCGCGGATCTGCCCCTCGACGGAGAAGTTGCGGTGGATCACGCCGATGCCGCCCTCGCGGGCGAGCGCGACGGCGAGCTCCCACTCGGTCACCGTGTCCATCGCCGCGGAGGCGAGGGGCACGTTCAGCACGACGTTGCGCGAGAAGCGCGTCGCGAGGTCGACCTCGGTGGGCACGAGGTCGGAGTGCTGCGGAACGAGCAGCACGTCGTCGAAGGTGAGTCCTTCCCTCAGCTCGATACTCATGGACGGGTGTCCTCCTGGGGCGGCGCGGGTGCACCCCGGGCGTCCTGGCGCGGTGGCGGGGCCGCTCGGGAGGCGGGGTCGGCGGCGGGCGCGAGAGGCTGCGGCGCCGTCGTCGGCGCCCTCGCCCGAGGGCCCGCCGAGACTCTCCCGGGCGGTGGGGAAAGGGCCGATCCTAGCGCCGCCCGCGCGCCGCTCCAAGCCCGCAGCGCGCCGCGGACGTCTCCGCGCGGTCCCGGCGTCACCGGCGGCGGGCCTCCCCTCCCGTCGCGGGCGCCCGGGCCGGAACGGAAAAGGGCCCACGACGACACCGAAGCATCGAAGCGGGCCCCAAGAAGGAGGAGATGACCTCTTTTCGACCAGCCCCCCCCCGGGCCTGAGTCCTTCTCCGGTTTCTTCGCGGACCTTCTCCGGCGCCCGGCGAGGATCGCGGCCCGCGCGACCGCGGCGCGCCGCGCGGGCCCGGCTTCCCGCCGCGGGCGTTCACCGCCGGCCGCCCGGGCGCCGATGGAGGGAGGACGCGGCCCGCGCCTCGCCCCGTCCTCGCGCCCTCACTACGATGACCCGCCCCAGCACCGCCGACGCCCCCGCCGTCGCCAGCTCCCCCACCTCTCCCGTGACCCCGATCACCCAGGCCGCCGAGTCGAGCGCGCCCCCCGCCGTGACGGCCGACCCCCGCCCCGACACCTACGCCGCCGCCTCCGCCGCCGCGCGACCGACCCGCGTCGCGATCGTCGGCGCCGGCTTCATCGCCGACTTCCACCTGGACGTCCTCGCGGAGCTGGACGAGGCCGAGGCCGTCGTCCTGTGCGACCCCGCGCTGGACCGCGCGCGAGCGCTGGCGTCCGCGAAGGGCGTCCCCGCCGCCGTCGCGAACCTGCGGGAGCTTTGCGAGCACGACGTCGACGTCGCGCACGTCCTGACGCCGCCGGCGACCCACGTCGCGGTCGCGCGCGAGCTGCTGGAGCTCGGCGTCGGCGTCTTCCTGGAGAAGCCCGCCGCCCTCTGCGCCGCCGACGTGCGCGCGCTGGGCGCCCTCGCCGCGGAGCGCGGACTGCCCTTCGGCGTGAACCACAACCACGTGCACCAGCCGGCCTTCCAGCGCCTCTTGGAGCGCGTCGCCGCCGGCGACATCGGCCGCGTGCAGCACGTGCAGGTGTGCTGGAACGTGCCGCTCGCGCAGCTCGACGCCGAGCAGTACGGCCACTGGATGTTCCGCGCCCCGCGCAACATCGTCTACGAACAGGGCCCGCACCCGTTCAGCCAGGTGCACGCGCTGATCGGCCGCATGGTCGACGTCGACACGCGCGTACTGTCGACGCGCGAGCTCCTGCCCGGCCAGGTCTTCCACG
>JAUHYB010000098.1 GCA_030426745.1 bacterium | reverse complement strand
GTCGCAGCTCGTCGAGCTCGGCGTCGACGCCCGGCGCGATCAGGCCGCCGTCGCGCAAGGTCGGCGGCGGGTCGTCGGCCAGCGTGCGGTTCATGTCGCCGGCGACGTCGTCCAGCGGGTCGAGCGCGTCGTGCAGCGCGGCGAGGCGCGGGGATTCGGCGCCTTCGAGCCCGCCGCGCAGCGGGTGGATGACCTCCAGCGACTGCGCCAGCGACACCAGGTCGCGCGCGTTGGCGCGGCCGGTCGAGAGCTTCGCGACCAGGCGCTCGATGTCGCGCACGGTGCCGAGCAGCTCGCGGCTCTCCTCGCGCACGAAGGGGCGGTCGACGAACTCGGCGACGCCGCGTTGGCGCTCCAGGATCGGCGCGACCTCGCGCAGCGGCGCCAGCAGCCACTCGCGCAAGAGGCGTCCGCCCATCGGCGTGCGCGTCGCGTCGATCGTGTCCAGCAGGCTGCCGTCGGTCGTTCCGTCGCGCTGCGTGCGCACGAGTTCCAGGCACGACTGCGTCGCGCGATCCAGCAGCAAGGTGTCGCGCGCGTCGACGCGCTCGATCGCCAGGATGTGCGCGCAGGATCCGCGCTGCGTCTCCTCGAGGTACTCGATCAGGCAACCCGCCGCGTTCACGATGCGCGAGTCGTCGTCGACGCCGAAGCCCTCCAGCGTCGCGACGCCGAAGTGGCGCTGCACCGCGCGCGAGCAGGCGTCGTGGTCGAAGCGCCACGGGTCGCGCTCGGACAGCCGCGGGCCCAGGATCTGGTTCAGCTCGGCGACCAGGTCGGGCTCGCGCTCGGCCAGGTCCGGCGACCACAGGAGCTCGGCGGGCGCGATGCGCGCGATCTCGTCGACCAGGCGCGCGACCTCGACCTCCGCCACGCGGAAGCGCCCGGTCGACAGGTCGACCCACGCCATGCCCGCGCCGTCCTTGCCGACGTGCAGCGCGGCCAGGTAGTTCGAGCGCCGCGCGTCGAGCACGTTCTCCTCGGTCAGCGTGCCCGGCGTGACGACGCGCACGATGCCGCGCTCGACGATGCCTTTCGACGCCTTCGGGTCGGTCAGCTGTTCGCAGATCGCGACCTTGAAGCCCTTCTGCACCAGCCGGACCAGGTAACCCTCCATCGACCGCACCGGCACGCCGGCCATGGCGATCGCGCCCTCGCCCTTCGAGCGCGAGGTCAGGGTGATCCCCAGCTCCTTCGCGGCGACCTCGGCGTCCTCGTGGAACAGCTCGTAGAAGTCGCCCATGCGGAAGAAGAGCAGCGCGTCGGGCTGCTCCTTCTTGGCGGCCCAGAACTGCTCCATCATCGGGGAGTCCTTCTTGGCCTTGCGGCGCTGCTTGGAGCCTCCCGCGACGATCGTGGTGTTCTTGGGCATGGGGTCCGAGATCCTAGCAGCCGGAGGGGCGCGAACCAGGGCGGGGCGGCGGCCGGCGGCGGCGCGCGGCCGGATCGGCGCGGCGCGGATCGCCCGGCGGGGCGGCGGATCGGGGGAGCGCGGCGCGCTCCGCGGCGCCGGCGGGCGGCGGTGAGCGTCCGCGGGACGTGGCGGGGCGGCCGGCGAAGAAGATCGCGGCGGTTCGCCCCGCGCGCGGTCGGGGTCCGGACGCTAGGCTCGCGAAGGCGGCCCCGAGCGGGCCGCGGCCCGAACCGGGAACGACCGATGCTGCGCACCACCGACCGAACGACCTCGCCGTCCCGCCCCTCCCTCCGCGCGCCGTGGATGGCGGCCGCCTGTTGCGCGCTGCTCGCGGCCTGCGGCGGCGCCGGCGCCGAGCCCGAGCCCGCGGAGCGCCCGCTGGGCCAGGTGCGCGGCGAGGTGAGCGAGCGCCCCGACGGCGACGAGGCGGTCGAGGCGGAGCTCGAGACGTTGCTGGGCACCACGCGGACCGTCGAGGGCAAGCGCGTGGTCGGCTTCCAGCTGCGCAACCGCGGCGAGCGCGAGCTCGAGATCGCGTACCGCGTCGAGTGGATGAACCGTCGCGGCGAGGCGCTCGAATCCGACGAGACGTGGGTGCTGGTCCACCTGCCCCCCGGCGGCGCCGTGCCCGTCGAGGCCTCCGCGCCGACCCGCGACGCCGAGTCGTGGACCGTGCGCGCGGTCGAGACCGGCGGCGACGCGGACTGAGCGGCGCCGGGCCCGCGGTCGACCTCGCGCCTCACGACGGGACGCCCGCGATCGGGTGAGGGGCCGCGGCCGTCGCGCGGGACCTCGCGCCGTCCGGGCCGCACTCCCGTTCTCGCGCGGCGTCAGGGCTCGTGGCTTCGGCGGCGCCGTGCGAGGATCGAGGCGGCGGGCGATCCGGCTCGTCGCGACCACCGGAACCCGGGAGACCCGATGATTCAGCGAACGATCCGCGGACTGGTCACCGTCTGCCTGGCGGCGCTCGGCGCGGCGACGGCGCCGGCCCAGCAACCCTTCGCCTACGACGGCTGCGGCGTGATCATCGACGACGGCTGCACCAAGCTCGTCGACGACCTGACCGGCGAGGAGTACACCGGCGACTTCGCGCCCTACCAGGTCGGCGACCACGTGCACGTGGTGGGCTGGGCGAGCTTCAGCCTGTTCTTCTGCCCGCCGCCGATCGACGGCGAGTTCGACCACGGCGGCGGCTTCATCTCCTTGATCGAGCCCTGCCCGAACCCCGACCCGACGACGCCCTTCTGCTTCGGGGACGGCAGCTCGGGCGCGTGCCCGTGCGCGAACGCGGCGGCCGCGGGCGAGGGCTGCGCGAACTCGCAGGGCCATGGCGCGATCCTGTCGGGATCCGGCAGCGCGTCCTTCGCGGCCGACGACCTGGTGCTGCACGTCGAACAGGGACGCCCGTTCCAGCCGACGCACCTGCTGCAGGGCAACGGGCAGATGGCGCTGCCGTACCGCGACGGCATCTACTGCCTGGCGAGCCCGACGGTGCGCATGGAGGTCGTGATCCTCGACGCGAACGGCGCCGGATCGACGGCGAACTCGATCGCGACGGACGGCCTCGTGCCCGGCCCCGGGGTGACGCGCCACTACCAGCTCTGGTACCGCGACCCGGTGATCGCGCCCTGCGGAACGGGATCGAACTTCACGAACGCGGTGACGGTCACCTGGATGTAGCCGGGGCGCGTCCGCGCCGCGCCGACCCCCGCCCGAACGGGACGGAGCCGCCGGTCGACCCGAGGGTCGTCCGGCGGCTCCTCTTTCCCAGCCTTCGGAAAGGTGCCGCGGGGCGCGAGGCCCGCTGCGTCACTCCGCTCTTATACGGCCAACGGACCTCGGGGTCCGATAGGTCGTGGTCCGGATGTCGGGGGGGGCGAAGTGCGTAGGCGGGCGCCAGGGCCCGCGGCGGCCGCACCGCCTGGTTCCGGGCCGGCGGCCCAGGCGTGGCCCGGAACCGGTGCCGGTGCCGCTCCCGCGCCGCGTCCGCGCGGGGCCTGCACTGGGCTTGCACGGGGCCTGCGCGTGGCTTCCGCGGGGTTCGCGCGAGGGCCGACTCACGGTGCCGGGGCCCCGACCCCGCTCGGGCGGTCGTCAGCGGAGGTCGTGGGCGGGGGTCACGCCGATCGCCAGTCCCGGCGGCAGGGCGAGGGCGCGGGTGACGAGGGCCTCGACCTCGCGCCGCCCGGCCTCGTGATCCGGAGACCCCGGGCGGAGGGTGCGCAGCGCGCGGACGCGGGCGGCGATCGCGTCGTGCAGGGCCGGCGCGTCCCGGCGCGCGGCGAAGGGCAGCGGCACCTCGCGCAGGTGTCCGATCTTCAGCTGGGGGAAGCGCCGCTGCCGCGCGTCCGCGTGCCGCGCCCGGTGCCAGCGCGCGATCGCGGGGTGGTTCAGCACCGCGACCAGCGCGGCCGGATCCAGGCCGGGGATCGCGCGCGCGGCGAGCAGGCTGTTGCGGAACACGGCGCGCGGCTCGTGCAGGGCCGCGATCGGACGGTCCGCCGTCTGACGCAGCAGCACGGGGAAGGCGTGGTAGTGCGCCGGCGGCTTGCGGCGGAAGCGGCGCTCCGGCGTCGGCGCGAGGCGCACGTCCAGGTGGCGGCGCGGCGGCGCGAGCGCGAACGCGCGCAGGTCGCGCCCCTCGCGGATCGGCACCCGCCCGGCGGCGGGGCGGTCGTGGAGCAGCGCGCGCGCCGCGTTGCCGGTGTGCATGCCGACGTCGGCGAAGGTGTCGCGCGGCGCGCGCGGCAGGCGCGCGAGCGCGCGCAGCAGGGCGGCGTCCTGTTCCTGGAGCGGCGGCAGCGGCGACCAGCGCGCGGCACCGGCGGGCGCGCCCGGCGCGAGGTGCAGCAGGATCGCCGCCTCGCGGACGCCGGGGAAGGCGCCCTCGTCGAGCCACTCCGGCTCGCGCAGCGGGTGGGCCCAGCGCTCGACCTCCGCGCGCAGCGCCGCGTAGGCCGCGCCGGTCGCGACGGCGGCGGGCAACAGGAAGCGCCCCTCGGTGCCGTTGTCGTGCAGGTGGCGGGCCGCCCGCGCCAGGAAGGCCGCGTGCAGGGCCGGCCAGCCGCCGGGGCCGCGGTGGTGGTCGGGCAGCGCGACGCCCGGGGCCGACCCGCGCGCGTGCCGGCCGGAGTAGGAGACCCACGGCGGGTTCGCCAGCAGGTGGGTGCCGGCGGGCCAGGCCGTCGCGGGGTCGAGGGCGTCGGCGCGCTGCCAGCGGGGACCCGCGGGGGCCCCCGAGGCAGGGGGGCCGAGCCGCGCGGCACGGGCGAGGCGGGTCGGGTCGGCCGATCGGGAGCCCTCCGCGGGAGGTCCGGCGCATGGTCCCCACTCCATGTGACCGTCGCGAGCGGCGAGGCGTTCGCGGGCGCGCGCCAGCTTTCGCGCGTCGATCTCGATCCCGGCACAGCGGGAGGCCGGGCCGCCGTGGACCTCGAGGGCGGCGGCGAGCAGGGCCCCGGCGCCGCAGGCCGGGTCCAGCCAGGGGCCGCGGGCCGCGGGGGAGCCCGGGGCGAAGCCGGCGGCCAGGCGGCGGGCGAGCTCCGGAGGGGTCGGGACGTCGCCCGGGGGGCGGCGGCGGGCGGCGAGCCCGGAGGCGGTCGGCGGGGGCGCGGCGGGGCGCGCTGGGGGCGTCGGGGCCACGGAGGGAGTCTCCTGTCCCCGCGGGGGGCCAAGCACGGGCGGACCCGGAAAATTCTTCCGGTACCCCGTTCGGTCCCTACCCCGGGCCGGCTGTCGGCGCGGGTGAAAGGGAACTTCAGTCCAATGTCTCCTGGAAGGCAGCTCCTGAAGAGAAAGAGAACGGACCCGCGACGCGGGTCCGGCCTCTTGCCCGCCTGAGCTGGATCGATCCCGGTCCAGCGCGCTCCTCGGGGGGGGAAGCCGCGCTGAACGGACCGGGGCCCATCGGTCGCCGGTAGGCTCCCTGGAATCTGATGATCGATCGAGTCCGCTGGTCCTCACCGGCGGACTCGATCGTCCTTTGGTGCCGGAACGTCCGCGGACCGCTCGTTCCGGGCCCCAGGCCCCAGGCCCCGGGCCCCGGGCACCGGGAGCCGGGCACCGGGAGGCGGGAGCCGCGTTCCGAGAGCCGAGAGCCGCGGCGCGCTTCCCTCGCCCGGTCCAGCGCGTACCCTTGGCGCCCCATGGCCCTCTACCTCGTGACCGGCGGCGCCGGCTTCATCGGCTCGCACCTGGTCGACGCGCTCGTGGCGCGGGGCGATCGGGTGCGGGTGCTCGACGACCTCTCGACCGGGCAGCCCGGCATCCTGGACCACCACGCGCCCGGTGCGGCGGGCAGCGGCGCGGCGGTGGAGTGGCTCGAGGGCTCGATCACGGACGCGGCGGCCTGCGCGGCGGCCTGCGCCGGGGCGCGCGGGATCTTCCACGAGGCGGCGCAGGTCTCGGTGCCGCGCAGCGTCGAGGCGCCGGTCGCCAGCTACGAGGTGAACGCCTTCGGCACGCTGCGGCTCCTGGAGGCGGCTCGGGCGGCGGGGGTCGAGCGGCTCGTGATGGCGGCGTCCAGCGCGGCCTACGGCGACGGGCCGGAGCTGCCGAAGCGCGAGGACCAGACGCCGGCGCCGCTGTCGCCCTACGCGGCCGGCAAGGTGGCGGCGGAGCACCTGTTGCGCGTGTGGGCCGAGGTGTACGGCATGCACACGGTGGCGCTGCGCTACTTCAACGTCTTCGGCCCGCGGCAGCGCGACGACAGCCCGTACACCGGCGTGATCGCGATCTTCGCGCGCGCGCTGCTGGAGGGCCGCGCGCCGACGATCTTCGGCGACGGCGAGCAGACGCGCGACTTCACCTACGTCGACAACGTGGTGGCGGCGAACCTGGCGGCGATGGACGCCGAGGGCACGGCCGGGCGCGTCTATAACGTCGGCGCGGGGGAGCGGATCAGCCTGAACCAGCTGTTCCGCGCGATGGCGGACGAGCTGGGCGCGGACCTCGATCCGGAGTACGCCGAGGCGCGCGCCGGCGACGTGCGGCACAGCCTGGCGGACGTGGAGCGGGCGAAGCGCGAGCTGGGCTGGACGCCGGCCGTCGACTGGCGCGAGGGCCTGCGCCGCACGCTCGACTGGTACCGCGGCGGGCGCTGAGCGCGCATCGGGGCGACGCTCCGCCGCCCGCGAGCCGTCCGCGTCGTTGCCGGATCCCGGGCCTCCGGGTACCCTCTTTCGCCTTGTGGATCGGGGAGCACGACTCGCCCGACCCCCCCTCCGTATCCCCCCGTCCTCGGAACGAGGCGACACCCATGGACATCGCACGCGACCTCGAGCAGCGGCTCGGACTGAAGGACGTCGACTACCGCACCAACCTCTCGAAGGACGAGCTGTTCCACGAGGCGATCGCGAACGACCGCGGGCGCGTGCGCGAGGGCGGACCGGACGACGAGCAGAAGGCCTTCCCGACCAAGCTCGGCGTCGACGGGCCCCTCGTCTACTACTCGGACCCGACCTGCACCGGCCGTCCCGTCCAGGACACCTTCGGCGTGGCGCACCCCGAGCTGGACGACAAGGTCTGGTGGAAGGGCGACTTCGGCAAGTTCGACCCGGACAAGTTCGAGGCGCTGCTGAAGCGCGTCGTGGCGCACCTGAACGAGAAGAAGGCGCGCCTGTACGTCCAGGACGTCTATTGCGGTACGGACCCCGAGTACGCGGTGCCGTACCGCTTCGTCGGCGAGTACGCGACGCACGCGATGTTCGCGCACAACATGTTCCCGAAGGACGTGCCCGGCATCGCCGACGCGGAGGCGAAGCGCTGGACGATGATCAACGCGCCGACCTTCCACTGCGACCCCGACCGCGACGGGACGCGCTCGGCGCGCATCGTCTGCCTGGACTTCAAGAACCGCATCGCGCTGGTCTGCGGCCGCGCCGACTACTGCGGCGTCGTGAAGAAGAGCATGTTCACGGTGATGAACTACATGCTCCCCGAGATGGACCACATGTCGATGCACTGCTCGGCGAACGTCGGTGAGCGCGGCGACGGCGCGATCCTGTTCGGCCTGTCGGGCACGGGCAAGACGACGCTGTCGGCCGACCCCGACCGTCAGCTGATCGGCGACGACGAACACGCGTGGACCGCCAGCGGCGTGTCGAACCTGGAAGACGGCTGCTACGCGAAGCTGATCGACCTCGACAAGGAGGCCGAGCCGGTGATCGCCGCGGCGCTGTCGATGAAGGGCACGCTGATCGAGAACGTGCCGCCGCTCGCCGGCAAGAAGATGGAGGAGCTCGACCCGCAGGAGCTCGACCTCTCCGACGGTTCGATCACCGAGAACACGCGCTTCTCCTACCCGCTGTCGTGCAACCCGAACGTCGCCGTCGGCGCGAAGGGTCCGCACCCCGAGACGATCGTGCTGCTCACCGCGGACGCGTTCGGCGTGCTGCCGCCGATCTCGATCCTCGACGCGAAGGAGGTCATGTACCACTTCGTGATGGGCTTCACCGCGAAGCTGGCGGGCACCGAGGTCGGCGTGACCGAGCCCAAGGCCGCGTTCAGCTCGTGCTTCGGCGCGCCCTTCATGGCGCAGAAGCCGTCCGTCTACGCGAAGATCCTCGCGAAGAAGATGGAGCAACACGAGACGCGCTGCGTGCTGCTGAACACCGGCTGGTCCGGCGGCGGCTTCGGCGTCGGCAAGCGGATCTCGATCCACGACACGCGCGCGCTCCTGAACGCCGCGCTCGCCGGCGACCTGCACCAGGACGGCGCCGAGTACGACGTGCACCCGATCTTCAACCTGAAGATGCCGAAGAGCTGCCCCGGCGTGGACGCGTCGATCCTCGACCCGCGCAACACCTGGGACGACAAGGCGGCCTACGACGCGGCGGCGCAGAAGCTCGTGCAGATGTTCCGCGACCAGTTCGAGAAACAAGGCTTCGGCGAGCTCGGCATCGAGCCCGTCATGTAGCCGCGACCGAGGAACGATCGCCATGACGTCCAAGCTCGAGCACTACAAGAAGGGCCTCGCGCTCTTCGGCCAGAACCAGCACCTGGAGGCCATCGAGGAGTACAAGAAGTGCCTCGAAGAGGATCCGGACTGGACCGAGGCGCTGCACGCGATCGCGATGGCGCAGATGCAGGCGAACCTGCTCGACGAGGCGATCGCGACCGGCAAGCGCATCGTCGAGCTCGACCCCGAGGACGCCTTCGCGCACACCTCGCTGTCCATGTTCTACCAGCGCAAGAACATGATCGAGGAGGCCGAGAAGGAAGCGGCCAAGGCGCGGATGCTCTCCTGGAAGCAGGAGCTGAAGACGAACCCGAACGCCCCGCCGCCCGGCCCCGCGGGCAGCATGGACGTGATCCAGTAAGCGCCCCGCGCGCACCGTCGCGATCCCCGCGACACGATCGGACCGCCCGACGCCTCGACGTCGCGCGGTCCGATCGCGTTCCGAGGCGCTCGCGCGCGAGAGGGCACCGCGGAACGGGCCCCGCGGCGCACCCCGCGGTGCACTCCCGAGTGCCCGATTCGACAACCCGCGATCCCGCGGGTACCGTGGAACGACCCTCGGAGCCGCCGCGCGCGCGGTCGGCTCGGCTCCCCCCGCCGACACGAGAGGAATCGAAACATGGTCTCCAAGACGCTTTGGGCCACCGGCCTGAGCCTCGCGATGATCGCGATGATGGGCGCCCCCGCCGGCGCTCTGCCCGGCTGATGAACGGGTGGATCCGGTGGAGCCGGTGCGGCTCCCGCTCCTAGTGGTGGTGGTGGTCCCGAGTCCGGCGGGGGCAACCCCGGCGGCGGCGGTGGAGGAGGCGGCGGTCTCACGCCCGGCGGCGGCAGTGGTCCGCACACCGGTCCGACCGCCGGCGACGCGATCGCGGACGCGGCGGCGATCCCCGAGCACCGTCGCGGACACTCCGCGCGCACGTTCCTGCAGATCGACTGGGACTACCCGGTCTACGTGCCGGAGCAGGCGAAGACCGAGGACGGTCGCACGAAGGCGCAGGCGGTCCGCCGCGCGCTGACGCGCGAGGAAGCGATCCGCGTGATCGCGGGCGACGACCCGCGGCCGTTGCTGGTGCTGCGCGAGTGCAAGGTCTGCAACGGCACCGACGAGGCGCTCCTGAAGGGCGGCGTCGACAACGAGCAGACCTTCCTCCTGGCGCGGTGGTTCCACTGCGTGAAGCTGCCGGTCGACGTGCTGGAGGAGGACCACCCCTTCCACGCGTTGTTCGTGCAGGACGAGGCGCCCGAGCACCTCTTCGTGTGCGCGGTGGACGGATCGGCGCACGACCCGCTCGAGTCGCAGACGTCGCGCACGGAGCTGTGGAAGTCGATGCGCGCGATCCTGGCGGCCGAGTACAAGGTCAAGCCCGAGACGCGCTTGAAGACGATCGCGCGCCTGATGGACAAGCTGGACGTCGCGGACGATCGGTTGACCGAGCTGATCGACCGGCAGGACCAGATCCTCGAGGAGGACGGCCCGCAGTCGCGCAAGCTCCCCAAGCTGGCGAAGAAGATCGCCAGGGAGGAGAAGGAGCGCGAGGAGTTGTTCAAGAAGATCGCGAAGGCCTACGACATCGAGCTGAAGCGCCCGCCGAAGACGCCGGCGACCGAGGCCGACGCGGAGGGCGCGGCGAAGGCCGGCGCCGGGGCCGGAGCGGCCGGCGGTGACGCCGGCGGAAGCTGACGGCGGAGCGAAGGGCTCCGCTCCGAGACGCGGAGCGCGGCGCGCCCTCACCGGCCCGCCGCGCTCCGTCGCACCTCCTCGCTCCACGACGACGACCCCGCGTATCGCCATGCTCCGGCGCTTCCTGACCCTCGCCTCGATCGCGGCGCTCTGCGCGCTCGCTCCGTCCGCGCCCGCCCTCCAGGACAAGGAGGTCGACGAGCGCGAGGGTATGGAGGAGTTCGAGGCGGACGACCCGTACACCGCGGGCGATCCCGACCGCGTGCGCGCGCTCGGCTACGTCCGCCTGGGCCACGGCGCGTGGCACGGCGACCACGACACGCGCCTCCTGCAGCAGACGATGGGCGGCATCGACATGCTGTTCGTCGAGACCGCGCACTTCCGCATCGCGTCCAGCCTGGGCACCTACGAGATCCCGAACGACCGCGAGGAGCGCGCGAAGGTCAAGCGCGAGGTCGCGCGCCTGAAGGAGACGTTGGGCCGCGTGAAGGTGCCGCGCAACGAGCTCGACCCGTGGCTGCGGCTGCACCTGTACGCGCAGCGCGCGGAGGACGCCTACGCCGCGTTCCGCGCCGACTTCGACCTGCGCGACGAGGACCTCGGCGCCACGCGTCCGCACATGGGGTACCCCGACAAGATCCGCGTCGTGCTGTGCCAGCGGAAGAGCGAGTTCGGCCGCTACGT
>JAUHYB010000566.1 GCA_030426745.1 bacterium | reverse complement strand
ACGTCGCGATGAACGGCGCGGGCGCGATCCACGACTTCGAGATCGCGACGGCGGGGCGCACGTCGGAGGACGTCGGCACCCAGCTGCCGAAGGGCGAGTTCGGCTTCGCGGACGAGACCGGCGCCGGCCTCGCGGCGGGCGCGAAGCTGGGCGCGGAGGCGACGAGCCCCGACGACGCGGGCCTGGGCCGCGGCATGGGCCGCCTGATCCTGGACCGCGGCGCGCCGCACGCGGAGCTGTCGGTGCTGGCCGAAGCGCGCCGCCTGGGCATCGGATCGTCCGTGCACGCCTGCCTCGGCGCGGACATCGTGCACATGCACCCCGACGCCGACGGCGCCGCGATCGGCGAGGCGTCGATGATCGACTTCCAGCACGTCTGCAAGCTCGTGCACGGCATGAACGGCGGCGTGTGGATCAACGTCGGGTGCGCGGTGGTGCTGCCCGAGGTGTACCTGAAGGCCGTCAGCGTCGCGATCAACCTGGGCGCGACGCTGGACGACATGACGACCGCGAACCTGGACATGATCCGACAGTACCGCGCCGAGACGAACGTCGTGAACCGGCCGCCGGGGCGCGGCATCTCGATCATCGGGCAGCACGAGTTGTTGTTGCCGTTGTTGCGCATGGCGGTGCTGGACAAGCTGTCCGCCGCCGGATGGGAGGCGTCGCGATGAGCCGCGGAGACCTGCTGGAGCTGCTGGCGGGCATCGGTTCGCCGCGCGTCTTGATCGTCGGCGACCTGATGCTGGACCGCTACGTGAACGGCGAGGTGTCACGCATCTCGCCGGAAGCGCCGATCGCCGTGCTGGCCGCGCGTCGCGCCGAGGAGAAGCTCGGCGGCGCGGGCAACGTGGCGTGGAACCTGCGGTCGATGGGGGCGGAGGTCGACCTGCTCGGCGTCGTCGGCGAGGACGCGTGGGGCGCGAACCTGCGCGAGCTGCTCGTCGCGGCCGGCGTCGACGTCGACGGCCTGGTGACCGACGCGTCGCGACCGACGGTGCTGAAGACGCGCATGATGAGCGGGTCGCACCAGATGTTGCGCGTCGACTGGGAGGACGCGAGCCCCGTCTCCGGCGCGACCAGCGACGCCGTGCTCGCGCGCGTGCAGAAGCTGGTCGAGCGCGCCGACGCGGTCGTGCTGTCGGACTACGGCAAGGGCGTGCTGACGCCGGCCGTGCTGGAAGCGGTGATCCGCGCCGGGCGCGAGAAGGGCGTCCCGGTGCTCGTCGACCCGAAGGGGACCGACTACGCGCGCTACCACGGCGCGACGCTGATGACGCCGAACCGCAAGGAGGCGGAGGAGGCGCTCGGCCGCAAGCTGCCGAACCTCGAGGCCGTCGCCGAGGGCGCGCGCGAGCTGATCGACATCGCGTCGATGGACGCGACGCTGATCACGCTCGGCCCCGAAGGCATCTACTACCGCACGCGGGACGGCGAGGCCGGCCACGACCCGGCGCAAGCGCGCGCCGTGTTCGACGTGACGGGCGCGGGCGACACGGTCGTGGCGCACCTGGCGCTGTACCTCGCCGCGGGGCTGTCGCTGGCCGACGCCGTCGCGCTGGCGAACCAGGCCGCGGGCATCGTGGTCGCGCGCCTCGGCACGAACGCCGTGACGCCGGAGGAGCTGCGCGCGCGCTTGCGCGAGAACCAGCCGATGACGGGCAAGGTGCTCGAGTCGGAGGAGCAACTGCAGGCCCAGCTGGCCCAGTGGCGCGCCGAGCGCCGCCGCATCGTGTTCACGAACGGCTGCTTCGACATCATCCACAAGGGCCACGTCGACTACCTGCGCTTCTCGCGCTCGAAGGGCGACGTGCTGCTGGTCGGCGTGAACGACGACGCGTCGGTGAAGCGCCTCAAGGGCCCGACCCGCCCGGTGAACGAGGTCGGCGACCGCATGACGGTGCTGGCCGCGATGGAGATGGTCGACGCGGTGGTGGCCTTCGGCGAGGACACGCCGAAGGAGATCATCGAACGCGTCACGCCCGACGTGCTGGTGAAGGGCGAGGACTGGGCCGACAAGGGCGTCGTCGGCCGCGAGTGGGTCGAACAGCACGGCGGCCAGGTGCACCTGGCGCCGCTGGTGCCGGGGCGCTCGACGACGGGCATCCTCGAGAAGGCGCGCGGGAAGTCCAGCTAGCGCCGCGGGGGAAAGTACGGTGCCGGGCTCGTTTTTTCACC
>JAUHYB010000565.1 GCA_030426745.1 bacterium | reverse complement strand
GGAGCGGGAGTCGCCTCCGGCGACTCCCGCTCCGCGGTCCGTATTCCGGAGGAAAGTGCCTGGCACCGTAGTCCTGTCGAGGCGCGCGGATCGCTCGCGGCGTCAGTGAAATCACGCCCGGCCGTTCCCGAGCGGTGGGGGAACTTCCTATCCTGTGCGCCCGCGCGGGGCGGAGCGTCGTCCGCGCGACGTCGCCGCCTCTTCCGCACCACCCCGCACGAACCCCGCCCATGCGCTACCGCCGCGTCCTGCTGAAGCTCTCCGGTGAAGCCCTCGGTCGGACCGAGGACGGCCAGGGGATCGACCCCGAGGCCGTCAACCGCTTCGCCGCGCAGATCGCGCACGTCGCGGCGCGGGGCGTGCAGTTCGCCATCGTCGTCGGCGGCGGCAACATCCTGCGGGGCGCCGAGTTCTCGAAGTTCGGCGCGCAGCGCGCCTCCGCGGACTACATGGGCATGCTCGCGACGGTGATCAACGGCCTCGCGCTGTCCGACGCGCTCGAGAAGCACGGCCTGGAGACGCGCGTGCAGACGGCGCTCGAGATCCGCCAGCTCGCGGAGCCCTTCGTCTACCGCCGCGCGAAGGCGCACCTCGAGAAGAACCGCGTCGTGATCCTCGGCGGCGGGCTCGGCGCGCCCTTCTTCACGACGGACACGGCCGCGGCGCAGCGCGCGGTCGAGCTGAACTGCGAAGTGCTGCTCAAGGCGACCAAGGTCGACGGCGTCTACACCGCCGACCCGAAGACGGTCGCCGACGCGACCCGCCTGTCGGAGGTCTCGTACGCCGACGTGCTCGCGAAGCAACTCAAGGTCATGGACGGCACCGCGATCGCGTTCTGCATGGAGCACGGTCTGCCGGTCATCGTCTTCGACCTCTTCCGCGAAGGAAACTTGGAACGCGTGATCCAGGGCGAGGACCTGGGCACCAGGATCAGGAGCTGAGATGAACTACAACGAGATCAAGAAGGACGCGAAGTCGCGCATGGACAAGGCCGTGAAGCACCTGCAGGAGATGCTGCGGTCGGTGCGCACGGGCCAGGCCTCGCCGGCGCTCGTCGAGAACATGCGCGTCGACTACTACGGCACGCCGACCCCCATCGGCCAGCTCGCGTCGATCTCGGCGCCCGAGCCGCGCCAGCTGATGATCAAGCCGTTCGACGCGTCCGTGCTCGGCGAGATCGAGAAGACGATCCAGAAGTCGGACCTCGGCATCAACCCGTCGTCGGACGGCAAGGTGCTGCGCCTGACGCTGCCGCAGCTCTCCGGCGAGCAACGCTCGAAGTACGCCGCCAAGGTCAAGGAGATGTGCGAGGAGGGCCGCATCGCGATGCGCAACACGCGCCGCGACCTGAACAAGGCCGCCGACCAGGCGAAGAAGGACGGCGAGTTGACCGAGGACGACAACCACCGCCTGCACGAGGAGATCCAGACCCTGCTCAAGGAGTACGAGGGCAAGATCAACGAGATCCAGGACAAGAAGACCGAGGAGATCATGTCGGTCTGAGCCCGGTGAGGGGAGGCGCGCGGCGACGCGGCGCCTCCGCTCGTCGCTCGGCGGCGTCCCGCTCTCGGTCGGCCGACGTCGATCGACCGCGTCCGCCCGATCGCCTCGATCGACAGCCGCCCCGTCCCGCGCGAGCGCCGCGCTCGCGCGCACCGCGGACGGGCCGTGCACCGGTCGCGCGCCGCGGACAACGCGGCGCAAAATGCCCGAAAAGCGACGGCGCCCTCTTCCCCCGAGGGCGCCGTTTTGTATCCTCCTCGCCCGCGCTCGGCGCCCTGCGCCGTCGCGACCCCCGTCGGCGCCTCGCGCCGCGGAACACCCGGGTGGGCGCGTAGCTCAGTTGGCAGAGCAACTGGCTTTTAACCAGTAGGTCCCAGGTTCGAGCCCTGGCGCGCTCACCACCCTCTCCTCGCCTGTCGCAGCGGACGTCGCTCCGCTCCACGAGGGTCCTCGCGAGCGCTCGCGGACGCCCCGTCGCCATCGTCTCGCGTGACGCCGTCGCGTCGCTACCGCGCGGGAGCGCCCGCGACCGACTCGTCCTCGAGCCCCGGGACGCCGTCGTCCGGCGACAGCCCGCCCAGCGCGCGGTAGGCCCGCGACCAGAACAGCGCGCGCGCGACGCCGACGAGCCCGGCGACGGCGACGAGCCCGAGCCCGGCGACGATCCCCGCCGGGATGA
>JAUHYB010000097.1 GCA_030426745.1 bacterium | reverse complement strand
GACCCGCCCCGGCGCTGCCGGGGCGGGTCGTCGCGCAGCCGCCGGTGAAGAAACGAGCCCGGCTCCGTACTTTCCCTCCCGGCTCAGCGGTCGCGCGTCTCCGCGTCCTTGATCACCGGTTCCTCGACGACCTCCTCGGCCGCCGACTCCCCCTCGTAGTCGTCCTCGAGGTTCGACGACCAGACGTACGGCACGTCGCCCTCGCCCTGGGGCGCGGCGTAGCGGTACGGGTCGCCCCAGGGGTCGAGCGGGACGGCGGACAGGTACTGGTTGCCCTGCGCGTCGGGCCGCGCGAGCGCGTCCAGGTTCGCGGGGTACGCGCCGCCGTTCGCGGAGGCGTAGACGTCGAGCGCGCGGTAGATCTCGTCGATGTCGGTCCAGGCCTGGATCTCCTCGTCGCTGATCTCGGCGACCTCGATCTCCTCGACGCGCACGGCCTCGGTCCACTGGCTGCCGGCGCTCTCGCGCGCGCCCACCGCGGCGCCCATCGCCACCGGCACCAGGAGCGGCCCGGGCACCTCGGCCATCCAGCCGAGCAGGCCCGCCGTGTTCACCAGCATCGAGCGGTCGCCGCGGTACTCCGCGACCAGCGTGTCGCCCTGGAAGCGGCCGACGCCGACCACCGCCTTCGCGCCGTGCGCCAGGTCGTGGAAGGCCGGCAGGATCAGGCCGGGCTCGCGCTTGCCGTCGCGCGAGCGCACGCCGTTCGCCACCGCCGAGCACAGGAGCGACGTCATGCCGTAGCCGTCGCGCAGGAAGCGCGGCGTGTCCAGGAACATCAGGCTCATCGCGGTGCTCATGTCCGCGGGCAGCTGCTCGACCAGCTCGCGGCGGTCGCGGATGCTGCGCTGCGGGTCGCGGATCTGGCGCGCGGCGGCCACGGCGCCCTGCGGCGTCACGGCGAAGACCGCGGCGTCCCCCACGACCGTCATCGTCGGCTCCATCGGCAGCGGGAAGCCGGGCGTCTGCAGCGAGAGGAACTCGCCGCCGTCCGCGTTCCAGCGGCGGAACTGCAGGTAGCCCTCGGTCTCGGCGGCCGCCAGGCCCGCGATCATGCCGACCACCTGCGAGACGAACTCGTCGAACTCCGCGGGCTGCGTCAGCTCCATCACGAACACGGTCGACGTCAAGCCGCCGCCGCCCGTCGAGTCGGCGCCGTACATCACCATGTGCTCGCCCAGCGACGCCAGCAGGTCGCCGCGGATGTCCATCCCGAGCTCGTCCGACGCCATCTGGATGAAGTCGACGTCGGGCTGCCCCTGGCTCTCCGCGGCCATGCGGTTCATCCACTCGAGGTAGCCGACGAAGTTCATGCGCACGGCCGTCGCCCAGCTGGCGTCCTCGGGGATCCACGCGACGCGATCCGGCGACAGCGGGCCGCCGGGCTCCATGCCCATCGCCCGCATCATCGTCGCGTAGCCGCGCGTGGCGACGACCTCGTAGGAGCGCGAGTCGTCGTGGCCGAACTCGTAGTCGATCGCGAGGTCCTGCAGGCCGAGCATCTCGAACATCTGCTGCATCTCGGCGACCTCGTCCTCGTCGCCGCTCATCTCGGCCACGACCATCATCGTGTCGAGGAAGGCGCCGTAGTCGAAGCGCATCGTGCAGGACGTCGCCGCGCCGTCCGGCAGGTAGCGCGCGCCGCTCGGGGCGCCGGGCGCGACGTCCTTGCCGAAGCGCACGACCATGTCCGCGTCCTCGCCGCCGATCCACAGCGGCATCGGCGCGGGGATCACGGACAGCGCGCCGGCCTGCGGCGCCTCGACCTGCATCCCCATCATCTGCAACATCTCGACGGTGCCGAGCACGAAAGCGTCGGCCGCGTCGGCGTCGCCCTCGGTCAGGCGCAGCTCGCCGAAGAGCGGCACCATCATCCCGGCGATCGCCTCGTCCTGCGCCAGCACGCGCAGGCTCATCGGCCCTTCGATCATGCGGCGCACGATCGGCAGCACGCCGGGCGGCGCGTCCATGTCGCCCAGTTCTCCCGGCAACTCCGCCAGGCGGTCGTCGATCATCGAGAGCGCGGCCAGCAGGCGCGCGTCCTTCTCGTCGACGAGGAAGGCGTCGAGGCCGCGGTAGTCGACGGCGCCCAGCTCGCGCGCCTCGGCGGGCGCGGTCGCGTCGGGCGCGGCGTCCTGGACCGGGGCGAACAGGGCGAGGCTCAAGCAGGAAGTGAGGAGCAGCATCTTCGTTGCGGTGTTCGGGTGGTGTGTACGAGCGCGGGCGCCGCGCTCGTCGGCAGCCTAGTCTCTCGGTTCGCGCCCGTCTTCTCGACAGGCGGGCGATCATTCGCGAGTGCTTCTCGGAAGATTCGAGGCGTCAGCGGACCAGGACGAGCTCCATCCACCGCTCGTCCAGCTCGCGCCCGTCCGCGAGGCGCAGCGAGGCGGGCTCGACCGCGAACTCGCGGAAGCCCAGCGCCTCGTACAGCCGCCCGGCCGCGTCGTTCCCCTCGGAGACGCCCAGTCGCAGCCGCCGCAGGCCGTCCGTCGCCCGCGCGCGACGGATCGCCTCCTCCAGCAGCGCGCGCCCCGCCCCGCGCCCGCGCGCGTCGGGCGCGACGTACATGCCCCAGAGCTCGGCCAGGTGCCGCCGCCGCGGGAAGGCCTCGCGCCGCAGGCCCAGCGCCCCCAGGAGCCTCCCCTCCGCCTCGTAGCCCAGGACGAATCCGTCACCACCACCGTCCCCGCGCATCGACGCCCAGCGCGCCGTCCGCGCGGCCCCGTCCATCGCGCGGACCTCCTCGGCCGTCACCAGGAAGGCCTCCGGCGACTCCTCCAGCGCGGCCAGCCGGAACGCCCACCAGGCCGCCTCGTCCTCTGCCCGCAGCGCGCGGATCGCCCCTCCTTGCCTCATGTCGGGCAGTGTAGGCGCCGCCCACGATTTCTCCGCGCATCCCTCCACCGGGACCGGCGCGCGGGCCGATGAGCCCCCCCGAGGCACCTTCCCGTAGGCCCCAGGGGGACCCCAACCGTGCTCAGCTGGCTGAAATCTCTCTTCGCGCGCAAGCGCCCCGAATACGTGCGCGGACAGCGCAGCACTCCGTCCGCGGACACGCGCCGCGGCGCCGGCGGTGACGAGGGTCCCGCGGTGTCCGAGGCCGTCGAGGCCGTGCGCCGCAAGTCGGAGGCCGAGAAGTGGCGCGCCGACGGCGTGGGCAACCTCGACTCCCAGGCGAAGCGCAAGGACGGCGGCATCGAGAACGAGCACGAGCTCGTGGTCCGCGTCGCGCGCCGCATCGAGGAGCGCACCTTCGACCTGCCGCAACTCCCGGCCACGCAGATGGCCGCGATGAACATGGCGGGCGACCCGAACTGCGACATCAACGGCGTCGTCGAGCTGATCTCGACCGACCCCGTGCTGTCGTCCGAGCTGCTGCGCATCGCGAACTCGCCCGCCTACTCGAAGGACGAGCCCGCGGAGACGCTGCACGAGGCGGTCATGCGCCTCGGCACGCGCGTGTTGCGCTCGATGATCTACACCGTGTCGATCCGCGGCAGCGTCGTCAGCGTCAAGGGCCTGAAGACCTACAGCGAGGAGATCTGGCGCCAGGCGTTCATGGTCGGGAACATCGCGAAGGGCATCGCGCCCAAGCTGAAGATGGAGCCCGAGAAGGCGTTCCTGCTGGGCCTCCTGCACGACATCGGCAAGATCGTGCTGCTCTCGATCCTGAAGAGCGAGAACCTGAACGCGAAGGACCTGACGCCCTCGACGGTCGGCCGCATCTTCTACCGCTTCCACGAGCGCGCCGGCGGCCTGATGGCGGAGACCTGGAAGCTGTCGCCCGAGATCATCAGCGTGATCCAGAAGCACCACGACTTCCGCGGCAACGAGGAGCACCCGCGCAGCGCCGCGCTGGTCAGCCTGGCGCACCGCATGGACCTGCACCTGTCGACGGCCGACAACGAGAGCTTCGACGAGCTGCTCGAGGCGGAGGAGTTCGACGTGCTCGAGGTCCTGCCCGGCGACCGCGAGGCGATCCTGTCCGCGGGCCGCGCCGCCTACCAGCAGGAGTTCGCGCGCAACCGCAAGGTGGCCTGAACGACGCCCGCGATCGTGCAGCGCGCGGACGAACGCCGCGTGCCCGAAGGTACCGTGCCGGGTGCGGAATCGTCGGGTTAGCAGAGCAGGGCGGCCGGAGGCCGCCCTGCTCTGCTAACCCGACGATTCCGCACCCGGCACGGTACCTTCGGGCACCCTCCGCGGCGCGTGGAGGTCGGCGCGCTAGTTCGTCAGCGCGGTCGCCAGGCCGTCGACGGCCTTCTGGTCGAAGGCGCCGAAGAGCTGGTCCTCGGTCGCGCCGCGAGCGTCGACCTCGCAGATGTGCTTCTCCGCGATCAGGATCGTCAGCTTCAGCCCGTCCGATCCCTTCGGCTCGAGCACGGCGCGGTGCGCTTCGTACTCGATCAGCTCGGCGCCCTTCGGCAGCATCGCGGGGTTGCCGATCATCATGCTGAACATCTGCACCATCGGCGAGTCGGCGGTCACGGTGACGCTCATGCGCCCCTTGCCCTCCTCGGCTCGGTAGTCGCGCTTCACGATCGTCCCGACGCTGCCCAGCATCGCCGCCGCCATCGGGTTGGCGTCGGCCTGGTCCATCGAGTCGTCCTCCTTGATCGTCCAGCCCGCGGGCTTCGGCAACGCGTTCAGGATCTCCTGACGCCGCGCCTTCGAGACGATGCGCTGCAGCTGCTGCAGCGACTCGGTGCACGAGCCGTAGGCCTTCTTGTTCCAGTGCTCGGCGAGCTGCGCGTGCACGTCGGCGAACTTCGGCGGCTCCTTCGAGACGCGCTTCTGCAGCGGGGCGGCGAAGCCGAGGCCGAGGCCGGCGGCGGCGAACAAGCAGAGGGCCAACTTCATCGTTCGTGTCTCCTCACGGCGGTCGGGTTCCCCCCCGGGCCGCCCAGGTCGTGTGTCGGTGGTGAGCGTGTGCGCGCGGCGCGCGCGAGCGACCAGGGTACCGGTCGTTCCAGCCGCGCGCGAGGGACGCGCGCCGACTCAGGCGCGGAAGACGACGCCGCCCAGGAAGTCGTCGAGCTCGCGGCCGGAGGTCACCGGGAAGACCTCGTCGGTGACGTGCAGCGCCTCGATCCGATCCAGTCGGAAGCGCCGGAACGCCTCGCGCCGGCGGCACCAGCCGACGAAGGACGACGTCTCGTCCGGCGGCAGGAGGCCGAGCGGCTGCACGACGCGCTCGCGGCCGGGGCCCGCGGCCTCGCGGTAGGCGAGGCGCACGCAGCGGCGCTCGCGGATCGCGCGGCGGATCTCCTCGCGCCACGCATCGACCAGGGCGCGCGCGGCCTCGTCCTCGTCACCGCCGCGCGCCCCGCGCGCGACCCGCGCGCGGCGCTCCGCGGGGAACAGGCGCGACACGCGCTCCAGCAGGCCGGCGGCGCTCGAGGCGACCGGCTCGTCGCCGAAGCGCGCGGTGCGACCGAGCGCGACGATCAGCGCGAGCGCCTCGTCCGGATCGAGCGCGCCCAGCTCGAGGCGCGCGTCGTCGGGCACGCGCCAGCGCATCGACTCGTCGTCGTCCCGCGCGTCGTCCGCGTCCCGCTCGGCCTGCGCCGGGACGGACTCGATCGGCGCGCCCGCGTCCGCCAGCGCGGCCACCTCGCGGTGCACGAAGCGCGCGGGCACGCCGAGCGCCGCGGACAGCTCCCCCGCCGACGCGCCGCCCGGGCGGCGCAGCAAGGCGTACAAGCGGATCTGCCGTTCGACCGAGCGCACGGCGCCATCCTAACCGCCCGTCGCGCGCGCGACGGGACGCGAGCCCGCCCGCCGCGAGGGTTTCCGGCGCGCCGCTCGGATCCGGGAAGCGCGCCGGAACGCGGTTCGCGAAGCGCCCCGTGGCGCTGGAGCCCTCGCGCGGACCGCGCCCGACGCGCGCGCGCGGCGACCCGGTTGACTCGCCGCTTCCGCTTTCCTTCCTTCGGTCCTGACGGGACCTGAATGGAACGGGGTCACGGTGCCGCTCGCGCGGGACGACGTGACCCCGCCCGCGCGGGACGACGCGACCGCGGAGGCCCGCACGCTCTTTCTCGACCCGCCGGAGGCCCCTCGCCGACCGGCGCGCGCCGCGACCCGGCAGGATCCGCGGTCGGCGCGTAGGATGGAACCCGAGATGGAAACCGCGGTGAGAGGGCCGCTGGAGACCATGATCGACCGCATGCCAACCGATGGAGAGCCGGCGGGCCGCCGGCCCGGACGGAGGTCCGACGCCTCCGCGGAACCGTCGTCCCCCGGGGCGTCGTCCGCGAATCGTTCCCACGGGCCAACATCCTCGCGGGGCGGTGATTCGGCGACCTCGCGGGGCGGGGAATCGACGACCTCGCGGGGCGGTGATTCGACGACCTCGCGGGGCGGCACGCTGCGCTCGGAAGGACCCGAGGTCGAGTGGAAGGTCAGCCTCCCCGCGCGCGACCGCATCGCGAACACGCTCGCGGCCTTCGCGAACGGCTGCGGCGGCTCGCTCCTGGTCGGCGTGCGCGACGACGGGCGGGTGAAGGGCATCTCGAACCCGCCGGCGGTGCGCGGCGAGCTGGAGCGCGTGAACCGCGAGCGCCTGTCGCCGTCGGTCCCCATCCGCTTCCGCATCCTGGAGCTGCACGGGCGCCGGGTGCTGGAGGCGCGCGTCGAACGCGCGCGCGAGCGGCCGGTGCGCGTGTTCGGACCGGACGGCGACGTGCGCGTGTACGTGCGCGAGCTCGACTCGAGCCGTCCCGCGAACGAGGACGAGATCCGCCTCTTGCGCAACAAGCCCGAGCGCGTGCGCTACGACCCGCGCATGCGGCGCCTCCTGGCCTGCGTGCACGAGCTGCCGCGCCCCACGGCGTCGGACGTCGCGAAGGCGTCGCGGCTGGGGCTGCGCACGGCGCGGCCGCTGCTGCAGAACCTGCGCCGCGCGGGGCTGATCGGGCAGAAGGACGGCCGTCGCTTGTGGGTGACGCCGTCGGGCTACCGCGTGCTGTCCGGCGTCTAGCGCCGCGCCGCCCCTCCCGTCGATGCGCAGAGTGATCCGCGGAGTGATCCGCGCGTCGACTCGCGCGTCGGCCCCGGCCGCGGGCTAGGATGCGCGCGTCGCGGGGCGCCGGCCCCGCGCTCCGCCGCCGTCCCCCACCACCCGCCGATGTTCGTCCACGTCGTCCGCAGCCTCCTGGGCGTGCTCCTCCTGGTGTACGGCCTGAACGGCTTCCTCGGCTGGTTCTCCGCGCCGAGCGACATCCCGTCCGAGGCGTCGCGCTACCTGCGCGCGCTGACCGAGGTCGAGTACCTCTGGCCGCTCGTCGCGGGGGTCGAGGTGCTCGTCGGCGCGCTGCTCCTGTTCAAGCGCTGGGTGCCGTTCGCGCTGGTGCTGCTCGCGCCGCTGTCGGTGCACCTCGTGCTGTACCACGCCTTCCTCGACCCCGAGCCGCTGCACGCGTTGCCCGCCTACGCGGTCGCCGCGGCGAACCTCGTGCTCGCGGCGATGCACCGCGAGGCCTACCGGCCGCTGTTCCTCTAGCCGCGCGCCATGCCCGACTGGATCGTCCTCCTGCTCGCCGTCGGACACCTGGCCGTCGTGGTCTGGGTGCTGTTGACGGAGAAGCGTCAGCCGACGGCGACGCTGGCGTGGATCCAGGCGGTGCTGTTCCTGCCGGCGGTCGGCATCCTGCTGTACCTGGTGTTCGGGACGACGCGGGCGAAGCGCGTCGCCGCCGAGGCGACGCACGCGCGCCGGGCGGTCGCGGGGGTCGTCGAGCGCCACCGCCTGGACGAGCAGTGCGGCGTGCCGGACGACGCCGCCGAGACGCGGCGCCGGACGCTCCTGCGGCTGGGCGACCGCCTGGCGTCGCTCCCCGCGACGCGGTCGAACCACGCCGAGATGCTGGTCGACGGGCGCGAGACCTACGCCTCGCTCGCCGCGGCGATCGACGGCGCCGAACACCACGTCCACGTCGAGTTCTACGTCATCAAGCCCGACCGCACCGGCGAGGCGCTGCGCGAGCTGCTCGTGCGCAAGGCCCGCACCGGCGTCGAGGTGCGCGTGCTGTACGACGCGATCGGCTCGATCAGCCTGCCCGACGACTTCTGGGACCCGCTGGAGGACGCGGGCGGCCGCGCCGCGATCTTCTCGCCCATCGGTCGCCTCGTGAACCGCTTCCGGCGCGACGACCGCGTCGACTTCCGCAACCACCGCAAGATCGTCGTCGTCGACGGCCGCATCGGCTTCACCGGCGGCATCAACGTCGGGCGCGAGTACCTCGGCCTCGATCCGGAGATGGGCAACTGGCGCGACACGCACGTGCGCCTGACCGGCCCGTCGGTGGTCGGGTTGCAACGCACCTTCGCGGAGGACTGGTTCGCGACGACCGACGAGCTGCTCGACGACGCGACCTACTTCCCCGAGCCGCACGAGCAGCACTACGGCGACGCCGTCGTGCAGGTGATCGACTCCGGCCCGGACCGGACGTGGTCCGCGATCGAGCACCTCTACCTGCAGTCCATCGCGCTGGCGGAGGACGTCGTGTGGATCACCAGCCCCTACTTCATCCCCAGCGAGGCGATCGAGCGCGTGCTGGTCGGCGCGGCGCTGCGCGGCGTGGACGTGCGGCTGCTCGTGCCGGAGAAGTCCGACAACCGCATCGTGAACTGGGCGTCCAGCTCGTGGTACCGCGACCTCCTGGAGGCCGGCGTGCGCGTCTACCTCTATCAGTCCGGCTTCGTGCACGCGAAGACGATGGTCGTCGACCGCTGGGTCGGGACGATCGGGTCGGCGAACCTCGACACGCGGTCCTTCGACCTCAACTTCGAGCTGAACGTCTTCCTGCAGGACGCGCGCTTCGCCGACCAGCTCCGCGCGCAGTTCGAGGAGGACCTGTCGCAGGCGCGCGAGTGGACGCTCGCCGACGAGGCCCGCGTCGGCTTCGGCCTGCGCATCCTGCGCGCGCTGGCGCGCCTGGCTTCTCCCCTGATGTGACCGCTTCGCCCTGCGAGGTGACCGCTTCGCCGTTGATGGGACCGCGTCGCCTGTGACGTGACGGCGTCGCGGCCGCGGATCACGCGCGGTTCATCAGGAAGCTCGCGACGTCGCCGAGGAAGGCCTCGAGGCGCTCGCGCGCGTCGCCCGCGACCGCGCACTCGTCGAGCGCCGCCGCCATCAGCTCCATCCAGCGGTCGCGCGCCGCGCGGTCGACCACGAAGGGCGCGTGGCGCATGCGCAGCCGCGGGTGGCCGCGCGTCTCGAGGTACCGCGGGTCGCCGCCCAGCCGGTACGCGAGGAAGTCGGCCAGGCGCTCCTCCGCGCCGACCAGGTCGTGCGCGGGGTACATCGGGCCGAGCAGGTCGTCCGTCGGGACACGCCGGTAGAAGGCCGCGACGACCGCACGCAGGCCGTCCGCGCCGACGGCCTCGTACACGCCCGCGACCGGGTCGCCCCCTCCTGCGCCTGCTCCGTTCACGTCGTCGCCTCGCGCGCTACCCCAGCCGCAGGCCGCAGCCCGGGCAGCGGTTCGTCCCCGTGCGGAAGGTCGTCAGGCAGGCGGGGCAGGTCGCTTCCTCGGCGTCGAGGTCGACGACGAGCTCGCTGGCCGCCCGCTCCTCCGGAGACAGGTCCTTCGCCCAGTGGTCGTCGACGGCGCGCGCCGCGACCGGTCCGTGTTCGCTCGCGACCGCGAGCTGCACCGTGACGCTTCAGCCGCTGCCGCAGCCGCCCTCGGAGGCCGGCGGCGATTCGATGCGAGACGGGATGCCGCGGTCCTTCAAGAAGCGCTGGAGGTCGCGCATCGCGTCGGGCTTGCCGCGGGCGATCACGGAGGAAGGGGCGTCGGAGCGGTGGTCCATCGGGGGGGTCGGTGGCGGGGCGGGGCGGTGGTCCGCCGAGAAGTCTAACAGGCCCGCGGGAGGCGGGTCGCGGCGCGGGTGCCGCGCTTCGGATCGGTCGCGGCGCGCGGGCGGCGAGACCCCGAGGCCGGGGAGACGGGCGCCGCGCGGGGCTTACGGCGGCGGCGCGATCCGGGGGTCGCGCGCCGCTGGGGAGCGGCCGGGGCGAGCGCTAGAATCGGCGCCATGCAGCACCGCATCGCCGAACTCGCGTCTCCGCTCGGACCCCTGGCCGCGGAGTTCACGTCGACCGGCGCGCTCGCGCGCCTCGACTTCCTGGACGGCACGCTCGAGGAGCACCTCTCGGAGCGCCGCGCCGCCGGCGCCGAGGTCGCGCGGGACGACGCGGTCGCGAGCGAGCTGGCGCGCCAGCTGGCGGAGTACTTCGGCGGCGCGCGCACGCGCTTCGAGGTGCCGCTGGCGCTCGAGGGCACGGACTTCCAGCGCGAGGTCTGGAGCGCGCTGCTCGCGATCCCCCACGGCGCGGTCGTGACCTACGGCGAGCTCGCCGAGCGCCTGGGCCGCCCCGGCGCGTCGCGCGCGGTCGGTTCGGCGAACGGCGCGAACCCGGTGCCGGTGCTCGTGCCGTGCCACCGCGTGGTCGCCGCGGGCGGCGGGCTCGGCGGCTACTCGGCCGGGCTGGAGCGCAAGCAGCGGTTGCTGGAGCTCGAGGGCGTGCTGTTGCCGTCGGGGGACTGAGGGCGACGACAGCGTCGGCGTCCCGAGTTCGAGCCCGACGATCGATCGCGGTCCTCGGGCCGCCCCGCGGACCGGCGCGCGTGGACGGGAAGGCGGATCCCCCGCACGCCGGCGCGCGTGGACGGGAATACGGTGCCAGGCACTTTCCTCCCGTATAACGAGCGACGCTCCTCGGCAGCCTTCGGCTGCCGAGGAGCGTCGCTCGTTA
>JAUHYB010000564.1 GCA_030426745.1 bacterium | reverse complement strand
CTCTGCGGGTCGGCGGACGGGCTTGTGGTACCTCCTCGACGCGTCGCTCATCACCCCAGGCTACGCCGCGCGCGGGCGGGCATGGTCAGCCGGTCGCGATCTCGACGACGACATCGGCGGAGGGTTCTTCCGACGTCGAACCACCCGCGGGTTCGATCGTGATCGTGATGACATCGCCGGTCTCGATCGTGCCCGTCAGCTGCGCCGTGGTGTGGCCGTCCGATTCGACGTCGAACGCGCCGAGCGACTCGACCTGATCGTCCGCGAGGATCCACGCCGCGTACGTGCTGTCGCCGCCCAGTCGGTCGAGGTCGTCCGAGACGACGACGGCTCCTTCGATCGAGTCGGCCCACCGGATCACCACGGTGCCGCCCTCGGCGAGGTCGCCTGATGCGCTGTGGTTGTCGGGAGCGGCCTCGATCTCGGCCAGCGCGACGTCTGCCGGCGCCCGCGTCGCCACCTCGTGGATCGTGACGGACGCCCATCCGAGCCCGACGAGAACGATCATCGCCGCAACGAGCAGCAGCAGCCCGCGCGTCCAGTTGGTGCGTTCGATGGCCTGCAGCGTGTTCGTGGTGGGAGCCGGGTCGATCGCAGGGGGGAGCTTCTCCCGTCGGCGCGGCGCGGGTCCGTCGGGCGCCGCCTCGTCATCAGGCCCCGCCGGCGTCTCCGCCGCCTCGATCTCGGCGTCGACGGCTGCCAGCAGCGTGGAGCGCGAGGTGAGCGGCGGCGCGACCGGCGCCGCGGGTGCTCCCGCGTCCACGACCGGATCGGCGGCCTGACCCGCCTCGCGGTCCGTACGACCGGCGATACGTGCCGCGACGGCGAGAATCCACGCCGTTCCGTCCTCCTCAGCACGGTAGTTCCCCGCGGAGTGCCAGACCTCCAGGTAGGCGTCGTGGAGCGCACCCTCCGCGCGCGGACGATCGTCGACGGCGACGAGGAGGGCGCCGAAGACCTGGGCGGATGTCGCGTCGTACGCGCGTGCCAGCGCCGTCCGGTCGCCCTGCGCGACCCGACTCAGCAGGTCGCCGACGCGGTCCGCGCCCGGCGCCCGTCGATCCGAGACACTCTCACCGTCGTTGGCCATGCCCCCAGCATGCCCTACGCGTGCTCCTCGGCGCCCGCAGCGACCGACCGCGAGGAGGCGGGATCAGCTCGGTGTGCGCGTGACCGCCAGTTGTCTCCGGCCCGCTCCAGCGTCACGATCGCGTGACAGTTCCGGCAGCGCACATCGCACTTCGCGATCTCTTCCCGAACAATGCGAAGGCTGAAGCCGTCCTTCACGAGTTGCATGACCTCACCGCGCTTGTGCTCGCTGGGTCGATGATCGAAATCGAGCACTCTGAGGTCGGTCACCCCGCAGTCGATGCAGGGGTGTCCTCGGAAGTAGTCGGCCAGGAAGCGCTTCAGCTCCTCACGCCGCTGCGCAGTTCGCGCGACGATTGTTCGGACGTGGGCGGCGCGATTCTCGGCATAGTAGCGACGGGAGGACGCGCGATTGCATTCACGACACACTTCCTGCCGTCCATCCGCCCGGGACGACTTTCGGTTGAACTCGGTCAGTGGCTTAGACTGCCGACAGGTCCCGCACGTCTTCTCGGGCGGTTCCGCGCGCCCCCGTAGCTCAGAGGCAGAGCAACCGGCTTTTAACCGGTGGGTCGAGATATCGTAATTCTCCGGGGGCACAGTCCTGTTGTATCCCCGGCCTGCGACATCAGCGCTCGGCGTCCGGCTCGCAGATCACGACCGGGATCTCACGGCGCGTGCGCTGCTGATACCCCGCGTATCCGGGGTTCGCGCGGACGATGCGCGGCCACAGCTCCTCGCGCTCGTCGCGGCTCGCGGTGCGCGCCCTGTACGGCCGCGTCTCGCCGCGGATCGTGAGGTCGACCTCGGGTTGCGCCTGAAGGTTCAGGTACCACGCCGGATGCTCGTCGGAACCGCCTTTCGAGGCGACGAGCACGACGCGGGACTCCTCGTGCACCGGCGCGCTCAGCAGAGTGGACCGTCGCTCGCCGCTGCGCCGGCCCGTGGTGTGCAGCTCGACGGTGTCCATGCCGAGCAGGCGGCCACCGAGGTGGCCCCGCGAGACGCGCAGCAGCCACCGGTGCGCGTTCGTCATCCACCGGATCGTCCGGTCGGACGGGGGCCGTGAGGGTGCCATCTCCCCAGGCTACGTCGC
>JAUHYB010000563.1 GCA_030426745.1 bacterium | reverse complement strand
GTTCTCCTGGTCCAGCTGCTTCTTCCAGAAGACGCGGTCGTTGCGCACGATCTCGAGCGTCGCGTCGCACCAGGTGAGCGCCTCCTGCAGGTCGCCCATCAGCGCGTAGACGCGCGCCAGGCCGTTCATCAGCTCGGTGTTGCCGGGCTTCATCTCGAGGCCCTCGCGGAAGAGCTGCGCGCTCCGCGCCCACGACTTGCGCGACGTCTCGTCCAGCTCGCGCGCCGTGCCCTCGACGTCGTCGACCGGGCGCTCGCCCGCGCGCACGCCGTCGGCGGCCTCCGCGTAGGCGAGGCCCTTGCGCTCCAGCGACTCCGCGTAGCCGAGGCACACGCGGAAGTCCTCGTCGCGCGGCAGGTCGGCGTAGATCGACTCGGCCTCGAGGATCTTGATCGTCGTGCCCTGCATCTGCAGCGCGCGCGCCAGCGCCAGCTTCAGCTCGCCGTTGTCGGGGTCGAGCGACAGGCCCTTGCGCGCCTGCGCCTCCGCCCGCTCGTACTCGCCCATGTTGATGTAGGCGCGCGAGGTGTCGACGTGGATCTCGATCTGGCGCTCGCGGTCCTCCTTGGTCGGGCCGTCGGAGCTGCAGGCGAGGGCGAGCAGCGCGAGCGGGGCGAGGCAGCAGGGGACGAGCAGGCGGTGCAGCATGGTCGGGCGCGGGCGCGGGGTGAACGGACGCATGAGGGGCCTCCGGGCCGGAGGGGTGCGGCGGAGCAGTGTAACGGGGCGCGGGCCGGGCGGCGCGCGTCGCCGTCGTCAGCGGTGGCGGCCGCGTCCGAGTAGGCGCTCGAGCCGCTCGGGTTGCAGCCGCAGGTCCAGGTTCTTGCCGCCCGAGAGCGTGACGAGGCCCGCCTTCGCGCCGCGCGGCTTGTGCACTTGCTTGCGGCGGGCGACGTGCACGGCGGCCTTGCGCGCGCCCTCCAGCGGCGAGAAGTGCACGGCGAGGTGCGCCGCGTCGAGCAGGTCCTCGTGGTCGGGCTCCGCCTGGCCGGCGGTGCGCAGGATCACGTGGCTGCCGGGCGCGTCGGCGGTGTGCAGCCACAGGTCGTTTCCGTTCGCGTGGCGGAAAGTCAGCTCGTCGTTGTCGCGCGCGCTGCGGCCGACGCGGATCTCGGCGCCGTGCGCGCCGCGGAACGCGCGGTACGGCAGGCGCGGCGCGGGCGCCTTGCGCTTGCGGGGATCGCCGACCTGCTTGGGGTCGACGAGGCCGGCGTCGAGCGCTTCGCGTTCGAGCTCCTCGGCGTCCGCGTCGTCGTCGCGGCAGCGCTCGATCAACGCCTCCAGCGCGGCGAGCTTCTTGCGCGCGCGCTCGAGCTCGCCGGGGACCTCGGCGAGCGAGCGCTCCAGGCGCTTCGACTTGTCGAACAGGCGCTGCGCGTTCGACGCGGGGTCGAGCTTCGGGTCGAGCGCGATCCTGCGCGGCGGCGAGCCGTCGACGTACCAGTCCTCGAGCTCGATCGACGTCGCGCCGCGCTGCACGCGGTGCAGGTTCGCCGTGAGCAGCTCGCCGTCCTGGCGCACGCGGTCGGCGTCGTGCGCGTTCGCGAGTTGCTTCTCCAGGCCGGCGACCAGGCCGCGCGCGCCCTTGCGCTTGCGCTCGAGCCGCTTGCGCAAGTCGCGGCGCGCCGCCGACGCGTCGCGGTCCGCCGCCTCGCCGCCCAGCGCGACCTCGACCCGCCACGACAGCGGCGCGTGGTTCGCGTAGCCGGCGGCGACGCTCGGCGGGGGATCGGCGGGCTCCTCGAAGCCCTCCGCGACGCTCGGCAGCTCGTCCGGCGCGCCCGCGCGGCCCGGGGGCGGCGCCCAGGGCTCGCCGACGACCAGCCGCGCCTCGTCGGCGCGCGACTTCGGCGCGGGGATCAGCACATCGAGCACGCGGTCGCCCTGACCGAGCAGCACGAGGTTCGCGTGGCGGCCGGTGAGCTCCGCGAGCAGCGCGCGGCGCTCGCCCGACGGCGCGTTCGTGAACTCGAGCAGCGCGATGCGGTCGCCGCGCACGGGCGCGACGCGGCGCAGCTCCGCCTCGACGAGCTCGGCGGCGAGCTTGCGGAAGAAGGGGCCTTCCGGGCCCTTCGGCAGCTTCACGCGACCCTGCTGCAGGTGCAGGCGCGACGCGTCCGGATCGGCGGACACGCGCACGCGCCAGATCGGCGGACCGTCGCCGCCGGGCCCGTCGAAGACGAGCA
>JAUHYB010000562.1 GCA_030426745.1 bacterium | reverse complement strand
GATCGAGGTGCCCGTGGTCGCCCGCCGATCGGACCGTCGGTGCGTCGTCCGGAGACGCCGCTTCCGCCACCGCTCCGTGCACCCGACCGGCGCCCTCGCCGGCCTCGCACGCCCCCGCTCCCACGCCGCGATGGACGTGCACGAGCTCCCCGCCCGACCCGCACTCGGCGTGCGGCACCAGCGCGTGGTGCGCGGCGGAGTGGGCCTGGCCGAACGCGAACAGCAGCAGGAGGAGAACTCCGAGCCACCGCAGCCGACCGGTAACGAGGGGGGCGTTCATGGGGGGAGTCGCGTTCTATGCGGGGGGGTCGATCCCGTCAAGGTCCGCCGGCGGCGCGACTCGTAGTCCTCGCTCACCGCCGTTGTAAGCGCTCGTGTGACACGAGCGAGCGTCGATCACCGCTCCACGTCTTTGCCACACCTCTCGCCCCCCCGCTACACTCCCCGCCCCGAGCGGAGGCGTGGCAGAGCGGCTGAATGCAGCGGTTTTGAAAACCGCCAGGGCGCAAGCCCTCAGGGGTTCGAATCCTCTCGCCTCCGCCATCCGCACCGAACGCAGCGCCGAGGCAAGGAGCGACCATGGCGAACGAGGGCTATCACGAACCGATCGGGGAGCTGAGCGACGAGACGCGCGACATGCACCGCGCCATCACGTCGCTGATGGAGGAGCTCGAGGCGGTCGACTGGTACAACCAGCGCGTCGACGCGTGCAAGGACGCCGACTTGAAGGCGATCCTGGAGCACAACCGCGACGAGGAGAAGGAGCACGCGGCGATGGTGCTGGAGTGGATCCGGCGCCGCGACCCGAAGTTCGACGGCGAGCTGAAGGACTGGCTGTTCACGGACAAGTCGCTGAAGCACGACTAGCGCGCGTCGACGGGCGCCGGGAGCCCGGCGTCACACGACGGAACGAGGCTCGCCGCGCGAGCCCGGCGGCGCCGCCGCGCGAGCGCCACCCCCCGCTGACGACATGACCGACCCCTACGACGTCATCATCCTGGGCGCCGGCACCGCCGGCCTCGCCGCGCTGCGCGAGGTGCGCAAGCGGACCGAGTCGTTCCTGATCGTGAACGACGGCGCGTACGGCACGACCTGCGCGCGGGTCGGCTGCATGCCGTCGAAGGCGCTGATCGAGGCGGCGCACGCCTACGGGCGGCGCGCGGACTTCGAGGCCTTCGGCATCCGCGGCGCGGACGGGTTGTCGGTCGACGTGCCCGCCGTGCTGCGGCGGGTGCGCGCGCTGCGCGACGACTTCGTGTCGGGTGTGCTGCGCGCGACGGACGAGCTGGGCGAGCGCAGCGTCGCCGGGCGCGGGCGCCTGGCGGGGCCGAACACGGTCGAGGTCGAGGGGCGCGCGCTGCGCGCGAAGCGGATCGTGCTGGCGACCGGCAGCCGCCCCATCGTGCCGCCGGCATGGCGCGCGCTGGGTGACCGCGTCGTCACGACGGACGAGGTGTTCGAGCTCGAGGACCTGCCCGCGCGCGTCGCGGTGATCGGGCTCGGCGCGATCGGCGTCGAGCTGGCGCAGGCGATGGCGCAGCTGGGCGTGCGCGTCTCCGCCTTCAGCACCAACGACCGCTTCGCCGGCCTGACCGACCCGGAGGTGCGCGGCGCGCTGGAGCAGCGCTTGCGCTCGGACTTCGACGTGCACGTCGGCGACCCGGCGCAACTCGAGGCCGCGCCGGACGGCGGCGTCGTCGTCACCAGCGGCGACACGCGGGTCGAGGTCGACCTGGTCCTCGCCGCGATGGGCCGCACGCCGAACGTCGACGACCTGGGCCTGGAGACGCTGAACGTGCAGCTGGACGATCGCGGCATGCCGCCGGTCGACGCGAGCACGCAGCGCGTCGCGAGCACGCCCGTCTTCCTGCCCGGCGACGCGAACGGCGAGGCCGCGATCCTGCACGAGGCCGCCGACGAAGGCCACATCGCGGGCATCAACGCCTGCCTGGACGACCCGCACTGCTTCCGCCGACGCACGCCGATGGGCGTCGTGTTCTCGTCGCCGAACGCGGCCTTCGTCGGGCGCCGGTTCGCGCAGCTCGACGCGGCCGATCCGCTCGTCGGGCGCTTCGACTTCTCCCGTCAGGGGCGCGCGCGCACCGCCGAGCGCAACGAGGGCGTCGTGGCCGTCTACGCCGCGCGCGAGACCGGCCGCGTGCTGGGCGCCGAGCTGTGCGTACACGAG
>JAUHYB010000096.1 GCA_030426745.1 bacterium | reverse complement strand
TCGTCCCGGTCCGCCTCCGCGCGCAACGCGATCGCGTGCGTCGCCAGGTACACGGCCAGGTCGGCGCTCGCGTTCTCCTCCAGGAGGCGCGCGCGGAACCGCAGCGCGCCGTCGCGCTCGTGGTCCGACGAGTCGTACTCGTAGGTCGCCGTCCCGTGCGCGTCGGTCGTCAGCGTGACGGTGCGCCCGTCGGGCAACCGCAGGGACAGCGGCGTGTCCGCCACCGGCGAGCCGTAGTGGAACTTCGCCGCGGCTTCGACCGTGACGGTCTCGCCGCGGTAGTAGACGTCGCGCTCGGCGGACAGCTCGAGCGCGACGTGTTGCAGGCGGAAGTCCTCGACGCGGAAGGTCGCGGACGCCACGGCCGTGCCTTTCCACGCGCACTCGACGCGGTACGCGCCGAAGGACGCGTGTTCGGACAGCACGACGTCGCCGTGCATCGACCCGAACTCGCCGAGCGGCATCACCGCCGCCCACAGCGCGCGGCCGCCGGGGTCGACGACCTGCACGCGGTACTCGTCGCCGGGCGCGAAGCGGTCGACGCCGTTCACCAGCTCGCGCGCGACGGCGCGCCAGCGCACGGTGTCGCCGCGGCGGTAGACGTGCCGGTCGGTGTGCACGAACGCGCGGCGCGTGTTCGCGAAGCCGGGCAGGCGCGCGCCGACGAGCCACCCGCAGCTGGCGGCGTGTCCGTCGCGCGATGCCAGCACGGCGGCGTCCTCGTGCTCGCCCTCCGCGTCCAGCTCGAAGCGCGCGACGCCCGTCTCGTCCGTCAGCGCCTCCTGCAGCGTCGTTCCGTCCGCGTGCGGGACGGCGCACAACACGCGCACGCCGGCCGCGGGCGCGTCGGCGCGCACGTCCTGCGCGAACACGAACATCTCGTCGAACGAGATCTTCGCCAGCACGTCGACGTCGCTGACGATCACCAGCGTCGTCGCCGTCAGCTCGCCGCCGACGACGGTCACGGCCCACACGCCGGGGCCCTCGACGGGCAGCGCGGCCTCGAACTCGTGCAGCACGTAGTGGCGATAGTCCGGCACGGGGACGGTGACGCGCAGGTCGGGCTCGATCAGGTCCAGGTCGAGGTCCTCGACCGACTCGTGCGTCGCGTGCTTGCGGAAGTAGGTCTCCAGGTCGAGCGCGTGGATGCGCAGCTCGACCTCCTCGAGGTTGCGGACCTCGAGCGCGAGGCGGGGCGACTCGTCCGTCGTCCACGCGCGCTCGCTGAGCGCCTCCATGTGCGGTTCGACCATGCGCCGACGCCGCTCCGCCGCCGCGCCGCTCCACGAACCGAAGGTGCAGCGCCGGTACGCGTCGAGCGCCGCGCGCGGATCGTCCAGCGCGGACTCGTTGACCTCGCCGATCAGGTACAGCGCGCGCGACGCCTGGTCGGTGTTCGCGTGCTTCTGCACGACGCGCTCCAGCGCCGCGATGCCCGAGGCCAGCGCGGCGCGTCCGGCGTCCTCGGCGTCCTCCTCGATCGCACGGTAGCCCTGCTGGACCCAGCTCTCCGCGGACTCCAGCGCCAAGTCGGCGGCCAGCGGGTGCAGCGGCCGCTCGGCCAGGAACGCCGCGATCGCCGCGCGCCCTTCCTCCTCGCGGTCGTCCAGGATCCACGCGCGCGCGCGGTCGACCTGCGTCGTCTCGATCGCGCGCTGCGCGGCGGTCCACTCCACGCCGCCGGGGTAGCGCGTCGTGTACTCGCGGAAGGTCGCCAGCGCTTCGTCCCAGCGCTCGGCCTTCGCCAGCAAGGTGCCCTTCGCGTACAACGCCGCGACGCGGCGGCGCGCGTCGGCGGTGCGTTCGTCCTCGTCCTCGGCGCGCGACTCCGCGGCCAGCACGTCCTCGTAGGCGGCCAGCGCTTCTTCCGTGCGCCCCTCGTCCGCCCAGGCGCGCGCGATCCGCTCCAGCGCCTGGACCGTGCGCGGCGCCGGCTCGCCGGACAGGTAGCGGCGATAGGTCGCGACGGCGCGCTCGGTGTCGTCCTGCCACGCGCGCGCCAGCCAGTACGTCGCCTCGGCGCGCCACTTCGGCCAGCCGTCCAGGCGCGCGCCCTGCGCGACCGCGCGGTCGACGTCGCGCAGCAGGTCCTCCAGCTCGCGCCGCGCGTCGTAGCGCTCGCTCGTCTCGACCAGCGCTCGCGCGTGACGCACGGTCATCTCGACGCCCTCGATCCCGCGCGGCGGCAGGTCGCGACCGGCGCCCGGCTCCGCGAAGGCCTGCAGCCACGCCTCGGTCGCGGTGACCACGCCGGGCCACGACTCGGCCTCGGTGCGGCAGCGCAGGCGCCCGCGCAGCGCCCGGTCGCGCGCGGCGTCGGACAGGCGCAGCTCCAGCGCCTTGCCGTACCACGCGAACGCGCGCTCCAGGTCGCGCGACGCGGCGTCCGGCGCGAGGTCCGCGGCCAGCAGCTCGTCGGCGGCGGACAGGAACAGCTCGGCGAGCTCGTCCTGGCGCGCGGTGCCGGACAGGCGCTCCACGGCGGCGGCCCAGACCGCCTCGGCCTCCTCGATCGCCCCGAGCTCGCGCAGCAGCTCCGCGCGGCGGAAGTCCGCCTTGTGGCGCCACGGGCTGTCCGGGTGCCCCGCGGCGAGCGCGTTGTAGGCGCCGGCCGCGCGGGCGGCGTTCCCCTCGACCTCGTAGGCGCGGCCCTCCAGGTACCCCCACAGGTCGGCGTGCTCCGGCCGGCTGCGCCGCAGCTCGACCAGGGCGCCGCGCGCGGCCTCGCCGTCGCCCAGCAAGAGGGCCGTCCGGACGGCGTCCGGCACCGGGGCGAGGCGCGGCCCCTCCTGGGCGAGCCCGAGGCGGGCGAGGAGGGCGGACAGGAAGATGAAGAGAAGAACGAGCCTCTTTACGGGGATCATGATTCGCCTGGAGTGGAGTCCTGGAGCGGGCGCGCCGCGGAGCCGAGCGGCGTGCGGGTCGGCGAGGAAGGCCGCCGGCGTCGCGCGGTCCCACCGGCTGTCGGTGGGACGACGCGGCCTGCCGGGTCTTGGCGCCGAGCGGCGAGAACGCACGCCGCGGCGCCGCGTTCGCGCGACGGCCATCGAACGCTATGGCGGTCCCGGACGTTGGTCACGAGCCGGTATCGGCGCGCCGGGGCCGCGCCTCGCCGCCCGGTCGGCGGCGGAGCGCGCGGCGTCCCGGATCGGGGGCGCCACGGTGGAGGCCCTGAGAGGGCACAGTGGAGTCCTCGTGGAGCCCCGGTGGAGGCCCGACGAGCGTCCCCGGCGGCGGCGCGCGGGCCACAGGACCGCGGCGCGCCCCGCCCGCCGGCCGCGCGGGGTTCCCGGAAGACCGGCTGCGCGGGGCTAACGGCCGCGCGGCATCACCAGCCGATGGGTTGCGCCGCTCCGAGGCCCGGGCCGTAGACGACCGCGTTGCCGAACAGGCGCCCGTCGGCCAGCGAGTGGCCGCGGAAGCCGGGGGTGCCGGAGAACAGGAGGATCTGGCCGTCGCCCTTCGCCTCGCGCACGAGCCAGGCCGAGTCGGCGGCGCGCTCGCGGAACTCGGGCCACAGGAGGCCGCCGAGGCGCAGCGTGGGGGAGGGGGCCAGGCGCACCGCGGTCTCGGCGGGCGGCGCGGCGAGCCACGCGCGCGAGCCGGACAGCATGACCGGCATGCGCTCGTCGGTGCCGCTGGTCAGCCAGTGGTGCGCGTTCGTCTCGGCGAGCACGAAGGCGCCGGCGGGGGCGAAGCGGCGGGCCCAGCGGTCGGCCTCCTCGAGCGCGTCGCCCTCGAGCGGCTCGTCCACGTCGGTCGCGTCCGCGTCGTCGGAGTCGTCGCCGTCGGTCTCCCCGTCGGCCTCGCCCGCGTCGTCCTCCGTCGCGCGCACGCCCGACCACACCCAGTCCTCGTCGATCTCGACCGTGCGCGCGGCGCGCTCGCGCTCGACGACCTTGGCGTAGCGCTCGAGGTCGTCCAACGCGTCGCGGCGCATCACCATCGAGACGAGGCCCGCGCGGTCCTTCGTGCAGGCGTCCGCGGCGTCGGCGCAGGCGATCAGCGTGCCGCCCGCCGCGACCCACTCCTCGAGGCGCGGCTTCCAGTCCTCGACCAGCGAGCCCGCGCCGGGCGGCAACACGATGACGTTGTAGCGGCGCAGGTCGGCGCCGGACTGCGCGTCGAGGATCGAGAACGGCACGCCGATGACGCGGTCCAGCGCGAACCACAGGTGGCCGTAGCGGTCCGAGCGCGTCGGCGAGTTGCCGACGACCGCGACGCGCGGGCGCGCGAGCAGGTGGAAGTGCTGACCGCCCAGGTCCGGGCCGTCGTCGGCCGAGCGGCCGGTGCGCGTGGCGATCGCTTGCGCGCCGCTCGCGCGCGCCGCGGACTCGACGAGCCGCGCGAGCTCCTCGACCGCTCGATCGTTCTCGTGTCGGCTGACCATCAGGCTGCCGCGCGCGAACGCGTGACCGTCGGAGCGGAAGTCGCGGTCCGCCCACTGCACGGCGAGGCCGGCCTCCATCGCGCGCGCCGCGAACGCGACCGCCGCGTCGTCGCGGCCGTCGACGATCCACGCGTAGGCGTCCGACGTCGCGCCGGCGACGGGTTCGGCGAGCGCGGGGATCTCGGTGACGCGCTCCTGCGGCAGGCCGAGGCCGTCGCCCCACCAGCTGGTCACGTCGAGCGCGTGCGGCAGGCTCCACGCGGTCAAGTCGTAGATCTTCGACTCGTTCTTCTGTTCCAGCGACTCGCGCTCGCGCCGCAGGCTCTCCGCGTCCAGGCGCGGGTCGAAGTCGAGGTAGGCGCGCACCAGCGGCCCGTTCGGTTGCGCGGCGGGGACGACGTAGCTGCCCGCGGGGAACTCGAGCGACTCGTGCGACTCGCCGAGGTGACTGTCGACGTCGCGCAGCCGGAAGTCCTCGGTCGCGCGGAACACCTCGACGCCCTGGCCCAGCAGCGTCGCGATCAGCGCGCGCTCGCGCGTCGGGCGGTCGCCGCCGCGGAAGACGAACACGCGCTCGCCCCACTCGCCGTCCGTCGCGCAGTTCGCCTTGCGGCCGTCGAGGTACGCGCGCTTCCACTCGTCCGCGTTCGCGCGCAACGCTTCCAGGCTGGCGAGGCTCGCCGTGAGCTGGTGGTGCACGGCTTCGCGGTACGTCAGCACCTTGCCCGACTCGCGCTTCAGCGGGAAGCCGGCGGTGCGCGACTGCTCGTACAGCACGCCGACGGCGCCGTTCAACGAACCCCACGCGTCCGAGTAGAACGGCGCCCAGCCGTCGGCCCACTCGCGCGTGTAGTACCCCCAGCCGAGCGCGTCGAAGGCCTCGCTGATCGCCGCCGCGACGACGCCCTGCTTCGCGACCGTGTCGCCGGGGAAGTGCGTGTGGATCGGCGCGGCCTGCGGATAGAAGAGGTAGGTGTCGAGCGAACCCATCTCGTGCGCGTCGACGAACAACAGCGGGTGGAAGCGCTGCACCGCCCGCCAGCGCGCGCGCGTCTCCGGCTGCGTGCCCGCCATCCAGTCGCGGTTCATGTCGAACAGGTAGTGGTTGCCGCGACCGAACGGCCAGCGGCCGCGGTGCATCGACGCGTAGTCCAGGCTGGGCGTGTAGCCCGCCGATTGCTCGACCATGCCGATGATGCGCTGGCGACCGTCCGGGTTCATGCACGGGTCGATCACGACGTACATCTCGTCCAGCACGCGCTCGACCTCCGCGCCGCGGCCGGCGACCAGGTAGTGCGCCAGCGCGAGCGACGCGTCCGAGCCGGACAGCTCGTCGCCGTGGATCGAGTACGCCATCCACGCGACCGGCTTCGCGGCGTCGAGCGCGGCGGCCTCGTCCGTGAGGCCGCGCGGGTCGGCCAGGCGGTCCATCGCAGCGAGCTGGTCGTCGAGCCGCGCGAGGTTCTCGGGCGACGACACGACGGCGTAGACCAGCTCGCGCCCCTCGTGCGTCAGGCCCATCGACGAGAGCCGCAAGCGGTCGCTCTCCGCGTCCCAGCGCTCGAACAGGCGCAGGATCTCCGCGTGGTGCGCGAGCCGCGTGCCGAGCCGTTGCCCCAGCACGTCCTCCGGCGCCGTGATCGCGTCGTCGTACTCGGCGCCGGCGACGAAGGGCGCGTCGTAGGCGAGCGGACCCGCGGGGTCGCCGAAGCGGATCGGCGTGAAGCCGTCGGCGCCCTGCTTCGCGCGCGGCTCGGGCGCGGGCGCGGGCGACGCGCCCCGGGTCAGCGCGTTCTGTGTCGTCTCGTCCTGGGCCGTCTCGCCCTGCGTCGTCGAGACAGGGGCGGGCGTCGTCGAGACGGGAGCGGGGGAGGAACACGCGAGCAGGACGGGGACGAGCGACAGCGCGGCGAGGACGTTCATGGCGACGAATGTAGCGTCCGCGCGCCGGATGCGGTGCGCGCCGGACGCGCCGCCGCTAGACTCTCCGCCCCCATGGATCCCCGCCGAGTCGAAGCCGTCGTGCGCCGCGTGGTCGGACGCGCCCTGTCCGAGCGCGGGCGCGGCGCGTCGCCGCGCGCGAGCGGCGTGCACGTCGAGGTCGCGGCGGGCGCGCCGGACCGCCCGGTGGGCGACCGCCCGGCGGGGCCGTCCACGGTCGCGAACGGCGACGCCCCGCGCGCGGGCGGCGCGCTGCTGACCGCGGACGCGCTGCGCGACGCGCCGGACGGCGAGCCCCTGTGGCTGGCGCCGGGCACGCGCGCGACGCCGCTGGCGCAGGAAGAAGCGCACCGCCGCGGCATCGACCTGCGCGTCGGCTCGGGCGCGCGCGCGGGCGAGGCGCTGGTCGTCGCGATCGGCGCCGACCACGGCGGCTACGAGCGAAAGCAGGACGTCGCGCGCTGGCTGCGCGCGCTGGGTCACCGCGTCGTCGACCTCGGCACGCACGACGAGAACGCGGTCGACTACCCCGACTACGCGCGCGCCGTGGCCGAGGCGGTCGCGGAGGGGCGCGCGGACCTCGGCGTGTGCGTCGACGGCGCGGGCATCGGGTCCGCGATGGCGGCGAACAAGGTGCCGGGCGCGCTCGCCGCGACCTGCACCTGCGAGGCGATGGCCCGCAACGCGCGCGAGCACAACTTCGCGAACGTCCTGTGCCTGGGCGGCCGCATGCAGTCGGCCGAGCGGCACGAGGAGATCCTGCGCGCGTTCCTCACGACCCCCGAGGGCGCCGCGCGCCACGAACGCCGCGTGCGCAAGATCCTGGAGATCGAGCGCCGCTACACCGGGACGGCGCGCGAGCTCGTGCGCGTCCGCCCCGCGGAACGAGGAGACTGACGCGCCCCGCCGCGGAAGGACGACGATGAGCCAGTGGATCGACGAAGCCCAGTTGGAGTCCGTGCTGACCGAGATCGCGCACCAGATCCTGGAGCGCGGCCCCGGCGGCGGGCCCAGCGGCGCCTACAGCTGCACGGCGATCTCGGTGCAGCTCTGCCCCGACCACGTGCAGGGCGTCATCGACGCGGGCGCGTGTCGCCTCGGCGTGCGCGGCGGCGACCCGGCCAGCCTGTCGAACCTGGCGGGCTACATCGACCACACGCTGCTGAAGCCCGACGCGACCGCCGCGCAGATCGACCAGCTGTGCGCCGAGGCGATGGAGAACCACTTCGCGTCGGTCTGCGTGAACGGGTCGTGGGTGCGCCGTTGCGCCGAGATCCTGCAAGGTTCGGGCGTCGCCGTGTGCACGGTCGTCGGCTTCCCGCTCGGCGCGTCGGTGCCGGAGGTGAAGGCCTACGAGGCGCGCCGCGCGATCGAGGACGGGGCGTGCGAGGTCGACATGGTGATCAACGTCGGCGCGATCAAGTCCGGCGACTGCGAGTTCGCGCGCCGCGACATCGCCGGCGTCGCGGAGGTCTGCCACCGGCTCGGCGCGAAGCTGAAGGTGATCCTCGAGACCTGCCTCTTGACCGACGACGAGATCGAGCGCGCGTCGCGCGGCGCGAAGGAGGCGGGCGCCGACTTCGTGAAGACCTCGACCGGCTTCTCGACCGGCGGCGCGACGGCGCACCACGTGGCGCTGATGCGCCGCGCGGTGGGGCCGACCCTCGGCGTCAAGGCATCCGGCGGCGTGCGCGACGCGGCCGGCGCGCGCCAGATGATCGAAGCCGGCGCGACCCGCATCGGCGCGTCGGCGTCCGTCGCGATCGCCAAGGGCGGCGCGGGCGAAGGCTACTGACGGGCGGGCGTCCCGGCGCTCAACCCGACACGTGCACCACGACACGCCGTCGGTGCGGCGCCGCGCGGTGTTCGAGCAGGTAGAGCGCTTGCCACGTCCCGAGCGCCAGCCGGCCGTCGACGATCGGGATCGACTCGTTCGCGCTCGACAGGACCGTGCGCAGGTGCGCCGCCATGTCGTCGGGGCCCTCGGCGGTGTGGGTGTAGGCGGGGTCGCCGTCCGGCGCGAGGCGCTCGAGCCAGGCGAGCAGGTCGCGCTGCACCGAGGGGTCCGCGTTCTCCTGGATCGTCAGGCTCGCCGAGGTGTGCGCGCAGTGCACGACGCACAGGCCGGTCGTGACGCCGGAGCGCGCGACGACGTCGGCGACCCGCGGGCTGAGGTCGGTGAGGCCGCGGCCGGGCGTGGAGAGGTGGAGGACTTCCTGGTGGTGCATGGCTCCCGTTAGACCGCCGCGCGGCGCCCGAGTCAAAGCGGCGGAACGCGAGCAGGAGGGGGAGCGCGGCCGCGGCGGCGCTCCCCCTCCTGCTCGTGGAGCCGGACCGCGGCGGCGTCGCGGCGCGGCGCTGGCCGACGGTGCTGCCGACGCGGCTCTAGCCGACGATGCTGCCGGAGCGGAGCTCGCTCGCGATCAGGAACTCGTCGGGGCGGGCGCCGTCGTCGCCGGTGGCGAGGGAGATGCGGGCCGGGTCGACGCCCTCGAGCGACTCGGCGACCTCGAAGGCCCGTAGGACGTCGAGGACGCGGTCCTCGAGGCGGCGCCCGGCCGGCACCTGCAGGATCCAGTCGACGGAGCCCGACTCGACGCAGGCGCGGTCGATCTCGGGGGCGTCGCAGGGGCCGATGCGGCGCAGCCGGACGGGGCGGGCCTCACGAAAGAGGGGGCAGCGTGCCAGCAGCCCCCACAAGCGCAGCCCATCGTGGGCTCGAAATCGAACTTCCTGGACGTCGCAGGCCCCGGAGGAGAGGTCGGGGCGCGGCACGATCATCAATCCGTGCCGTGTCAACTGCTGTTCCCGCAAGCGGTTACGCCAGTACCGGCGGTCCATCAGGAGGGGGTGGAGAATGCGCTGCGGGGCCATGTCGTCGGGGGGGGCGAGCCGATCGAAATCCGACTCCGAACGCGATTCGCCGTAAAACTGGTGTTTCCGGGCGTGACCGGTTCGGGAAAAGCGCCCGCGGCGCGGCAATAGTCCGTTCGGAGCGTCGCACTGTGCCCCTCGCCCGGGCCGCATCCCCAGGCGACTCCCCCCCGCTGTCGATCCCCGACGACCCCCGCGCTCGCGCGGCGCCCCGACCCCCCGGGCCGCTCCGCCGATCGTTTGTGGCCCCGGTGTATGGCAGCGCCCTCCGGGGGTCCTCTAGGATGCGCACCGTCGCGGCCGATCGGTCGCGCCGACCACCCCCGGTCGGGCGAGAGATAGAACACCTTTGGACATTCCTAGCTCCGACCCGGGTCGCGCCCTCTCCGCGAGCCTGGGCGACCCTTCCGCTGAGGAGACGAGGATGAGGATCGTGGCGAGCGGGCTGGCGTGTGCCGGCCTCGTGTGGACGGCGTGGACGGCGTGGACGGTGGCAACCGGCCTCGCGACGGCGGCGCCGGGCGCCCCGGAACCCGTGACCCCGCGGCCCTCGATCGCGCAGGACTCCGACCAGGAGGCCGCGCCCGCCGAGGAAGCCGAACCCCAGCACGTCCTCGTGCGCGCCGCCCGCCTCATCGCGCGGCCCGGCGACGAGCGCGAGAACGTGTCGGTGTTGATCACGGACAACCGCATCGTGGCGATCGGCCCCGACCTGGAGGCGCCCGAGGGCGCCGAGGTGGTCGAGGGCGCGGTCGTCTGCGCGGGCTTCATCGACCCCTGGTCGGCGCTCGGCATCGACGAGGGCTCGCGGATCGACCGCGGCGCCTCGCCGGCGACGCGCGCGGCCGACGGCTGGGATCCCTACGCGGCGGACCACCTGCGCGAGCAGGCGTTGCGCGCCGGCGTGACGGCGATCCACCTGCAGCCGGGCGCGACCGCGTCGATCGGCGGGCTCGGTGCGCTGGTGCGCCTCGACCCGACCCTCGGCGAGGAAGCGCTGGTCATGGACGACGCCTGCCTCTCGGCGACCGTCGGCCTGTCGGCGGACGGCGGGTTCTGGGGCGGACGTCGCCCGACGGATCCCTTCGAGCGCATGCAGCAGATCGACCGCATCGGCCAGGAGCTCGCCTCGGGCGAGGCCTACCGCAAGTCGTGGGCCGAGTACGAGGTCGAGATCGTCGAGTGGGAGAAGGCGATCGCGGAGAAGGAAGAGGAGCTCGAGAAGGACTTCAAGAAGGCCAAGAAGGACCGCGAGAAGGACATCGAGAAGGCGGAGGAGAAGGGCAAGGAGTTCAAGGAGAAGCGCTACAAGGAGGACCGCAAGCCGCGCAAGCCGAACTACGACGCGGACGACGAGGTCCTCGCGCGCGTGGCGAACGGTGAAGTGCCGCTCGTCGTCGAAGCGCACCGCGCCTCCGAGATCCGCGGCCTGCTCGACGTGCTCGAACCGTACCCGCGCGTGCGCCTGGTCGTCGCGGGCGGCACCGAAGCGCTGCACTCCGCCGAGCGCCTCGCGAAGCGCGGCGCGACCGTCATCGTCTGGCCCGCGCTGCGCGGATCGGGCGGCGTCGACGACGAGTTCGAGTCGCACGACCTGTCGCTCG
>JAUHYB010000561.1 GCA_030426745.1 bacterium | reverse complement strand
GCCGCGCGGGTCGTGGCGCTGTCGATCGACTTCCTGGGGCGCGCGCAGGCGGCGGGCGACCTGCCGTTCGTCGAGCCGCCCAGCGACCCGAACGAGCGCGGCGGGCGCCGCGGCTTCGACGTGCGCTTCGGCTCGCGCCCCGCGGACTACGGTGAGACGGGCGGCCTGACGCTGGCCGGCGTGGCGCCGGGCTCGCCGGCGGACCGCGCCGGGCTGATGGCGGGCGACACGCTGCTCGAGGTGGGCGGCGTGACGATCGACACGATCCAGGACTTCGTCTACGTGCTGCGCACCCACAAGCCGGGCGACGTGGTGCGCACCGTCTACCGCCGCGACGGCGCGGAGGAGAGCGTGCTGGTCACGCTCGACTCGAACGTCGTCGAGTGACCGGCGGTCGAGGGAAAGTACCGAGCCGGGCTCGTTTTTTCACCGCCGTCGTGACGCGCCGCGGCCGGAGGCCGCGGCGCGTCACGACGGCGGTGAAAAAACGAGCCCGGCTCGGTACTTTCCCTCGACCTGCGCGCGTCCTCAGTCGCGCCACTTGGCGAGGAACACGTTCGTCTCGTGCACGTCGCCGCCGCGGTTGGAGCCGAACACCAGGTACTGACCGTCGGGGCTGAACATCGGGAAGCCGTCGAAGGTCCGCCCCGCGACGCCCTCGTCGTAGGTCGTGATCCGCTCGAGGTTCCCGCCGTCCAGGTCGCAGGCCCAGATGTCGAAGTTCATCGACTTGCCGCCCGCGTAGTCGTGGTTCGACGAGAACAGCACGCGCTGGTCGCTCGGCTGGAAGTACGGCGCCCAGTTGGCCTGGCCGAGGTCGGTGATCTGCTGCGCGTCGGACCCGTCGACGCGGCACACCCAGACCTCCATCTGGCCGGGGCGGATCAGGCCCTGGTCGCGCAGGCGCTCGTAGTCGGCGAGCTCCTCGGCTTCCTTGCCGGGCGTGAACTTCGTCGTGCGGTAGATCAGCCACTCGCCGTCGTGGCTGAAGAACGCGCCGCCGTCGTAGCCGGGGCGGTCCGTGACCTGCTTCAGGTCGCCGCCGTCGATGTCGCAGGTCCACAGCTCGATGTCGCCCGAGCGCACCGACGTGAACACGATGCGGTCGCCCTTCGGCGACACGGTGGCCTCGGCGTCGTAGCCGGGCCCGCCGATCAGGAGGCGCTCCTCGCCGGTCGTGAGGTCCTGCACGTAGATGTCGTACGCGTCGTAGATCGCCCAGGTGTAGCCCTGGCTCATGTCGGGCTTCGGCGGGCAGTCGTCGTGCTCGGCGTGCGTCGAGGCGTACAGCACGCTCCGGCCGTCCGGCATGAAGTACGAGCAGGTCGTGGCGCCGCGTCCGCTGGACACCTGGCGCAGCGACCCGTCGGCCTCGGTGACGAAGATCGCGTCGCAGTCGCGGCCCGGCGACTTGCGCTGCATCACCAGCCGGTCGCCGGCGGGGGAGAAGTACGCCTCGGCGTTCTCGCCGCCGGACGTCAGCTTCCACAGGTGTTCGAAGTGCACCTCGCCCGGCTGGATCAGGTGGTCGGCCGGTTCGCCGCCGGGGATCGGGCAGGGCGGCGGTTCGATCCCGATCTGGTCGGAGTCGATCGTCGCGGAGCAAGCGGCGAGGAACGGAGCGAGGAGGGCGAGGGGAGCGAGAGGCTGGATGCGCATCGTGGATCGGTTCGGAGGGGTTTCGAGGCCGACCAGTCTAGCGCCGCGGCGCGCGGGGTTCCCGCCCCGCCCGGCGGGGCCGCGTCGCGCGCGCTCCGCCCTCAGGTGAGGTGCCGGTCCGGCGACACCCAGCGACCGCGCGGCGGCACGGGGTCGCAGCCGCAGCGCGCGAAGGGGTTGCAGCGCAGCACGCGCCAGGTCGCCAGGATCGTGCCCTTGACCACGCCGTGCTCCTCGATCGCCTCGACGGCGTACTGGCTGCAGGTGGGCGTGAAGCGGCACATCGGCGGCTTCCACGGCGAGACGAAGCGCCGGTAGAAGCGGATCGGCGCGGTGGCGAGGCGGCGCAGAAACCTCACGCCGGCTCCTCCGCCGCGCGCGCGGCCTCCTGCTCGCGCTTCTCCGTCAGCCGTCGCCGCGCCTTGCGGGCCAGCTTCACCAGCTCGGCGCGCGTCGCCTCCAGCTCGGGCTCGAGCCTGGGCTGCGCCGGCACCAGCACCAGGTCGCACCCGGCGGGCAGCGCGTGCTGCTCC
>JAUHYB010000560.1 GCA_030426745.1 bacterium | reverse complement strand
AGGAAGGTGCCGCGCACGGCCTCGCGCACGTCCTCGGCGGCGAGCTCGACGAGCTCGGGGTCCACGATGTCGATCTTGGTCAGCGCGATCAGGCCGCGCTCGACGCCCAGCAGGCTCATGATCGACAGGTGCTCGCGCGTCTGCGGCATGACCCCGTCGTCCGCGGCGACGACGAGCACGACCAGGTCGATGCCGGACGCGCCGGCGACCATGTTCTTGATGAAGCGCTCGTGCCCGGGGACGTCGACGATGCCGACCGTGCGGCCGTCGGCGAGCTGCAGCGGCGCGAAGCCCAGGTCGATCGTCAGGCCGCGCGCCTTCTCCTCCTTCAGGCGGTCGGGGTCGATGCCCGAGAGCGCCTGGACCAGGCTGGACTTGCCGTGGTCGATGTGGCCGGCGGTGCCGATGACGATGGGCTGGATCTCCATGGGGCCGGAGAGGATAGCCGAGCGCGCGCCCCGGATCCGCGCGGGATCGGGGGGAGACGGGGCGGGGTGACGCCGTGACCTTGCGGCGCCGTGGCGAGGCGGGCGCTGTCACGGAGCGGGCGCGCGGGTATCCTCTCCCGCCCGATGTCCGACCCCGCCCCCTTCCGCAGCCTGCGGCCCTGGCTCCTCGAGCGCTTCGGCCGCCCCGTGCACCGCGTCGCGCTCGACGCGGGCTCGACCTGTCCGAACCGCGACGGCTCGAAGGGCTTCGGCGGCTGCGTCTACTGCGACGTCGAGGGTTCGGGCACCGGCGCGCTGAAGACCGGCGCGGAGCTGGAGGAGCAGCTCGCCGCCGGCATCCGCCGCGTCGCCCGGCGCGACGCCGAGGGCGGCGTGATCGCCTACTTCCAGTCCTACTCGAACACCTACGTCGAGCGCGCGCGCCTGCGCGAGGTGCTCGGCGTCGTCGAGCCCTACCTCGGCGGTGACCCCGTCGTCGCCGTCAGCGTCGCGACCCGCCCGGACACCCTCCCGCCCGAGGCGCTCGAGGAACTCGCGCGCCTCGCCGAGCGCACCGAGGTGTGGATCGAGCTGGGCCTCGAGGCCGCCGACGACCGCGTGCTGGACGACATCAAGCGCTACCACACGGTCGACGACTTCCGCTGGGCCGTCGAGCGCTGCCACGACGCGGGCCTGTCCGTGATCGGCCACGCGATCCTCGGCCTGCCCGGCGACGGCCGCGAGGGCGCGCGCCGCACCGCGGACGTGCTGGCGGAGACCGGCGTCGCCGGCGTCAAGGTCCACAACCTGATGGTCCTGCGCCGCACGCAGCTCGAGAAGCAGTGGCGCGAGGGCGCGCTCGAGGTGCTCGACGCGGACACCTACGTGCAGTGGCTCGCGGACTTCGTCGAGCGCCTGGCGCCCGAGCAAGTGCTGCACCGCGTGACGGGCGACGCGCCGATCGAGGAGCGCCTGGCGCCGCGCTGGGACCTGCACAAGAACGCGATCCGCGAGCGGCTGGTCGCCGAGCTCGCGCGGCGCGGCACGCGCCAGGGCAGCACGCGCGCGTCGTCGCACCGCGGCTAGCCGGCGCCCCGCGGGGCGCCGCCCCATCCCCAACCCCCACCCGCCGCTGAGGGGGACCGCGCGGAGCGCGCGCGGTTCGCGTCGTCGGGCGGGAAAGCACGCGGCCCGTGCCGCGCGGGGGCGATCAGTCCAGGTAGAGGATGCGGTCGCAGCTCGGGCACTGCGTCACCTCGCGACCGCGCGTCAGGCGCACCACGAGGTTCGGCGGCACGGACATGTAGCAGCCCTGGCAGACGCCGCCCTCGAGCAGCGCCATCGCCTCGCCGCCGCGCGCCTCGATCAGGCGGTCGTAGAGCGCGAGGGTCTCGCGGCCCAGGTCGGCGCTCATCTTCTCCTCGCGGCGCGCGGCGAGGTCGTCGTGACGACCTTGCGCGTCGGCGAGCTCGGAGTCGACGTTCTGGCTGAACTCCTCGAAGACCTTGCGCTCCTCGTCGAGGGCGTTCTTCTGCTCCTCGATGTTCGCCTTCATCTGCTCCATGCGCTCCATCATCTCCATGGTGGCGCGCTCGGACTCCTCGATCTGGCGCTTCAGCCCACGCGCCTCGTAGCGGCAGGCCTCGATGACGGCGACGTCGCGCTGCTCCATCGACTCCTTCTCGAGCTTGCGGATGCGCTGGCGCTGGACGGTCGCGGTGTCCTCCAGCTCCTTGGAGCGCATGCGCAGCTGGTTCATCGCGTCGG
>JAUHYB010000559.1 GCA_030426745.1 bacterium | reverse complement strand
CCGCTGCAGGCGACCCGAGACCTTCGGCGCCAGCAGGAACTCGGAGGAGGCCTCGAGCGTGCCGCTGAAGGTGCGGCGCAGCGTGATCGGGCCGCGGCGGACCTCGCCGACCTCGACGGGGGCGGGGCGCGGGCCCGCGGAGGTCGCGCCGGCGGAGGCGTTCGTCGCCTCGAGGCGACGGTAGATCCCCCAGGCCAGCGCGGAGGCCAGCCCGAGGACGAGGATCAGGAGTACGAATCGGCGCACGAGGCGCTCCGGGCTGGGGGGAGGCTGGGAGGGACGGCGAGCGCGTCCCGAGGGGTCCGGGCGACCCGACTCTACGGCCGCTCGACTCTACGGGCGACCGCGCCCGCGGTCACGCGACATCGGTCGAGGGGTCCGGGTCCGCGGCGCCTCCCTCGCGGTCGTACGCGCGTTGCGCGAGCAGCGCGCGCAACCAGAGGCCGCCGAGCGCCAGGAAGGGGAACGCGAACCAGAGGACGTCGAACGCGCCGAGCCCCGGCGGCGTGACGTCCAACTCGTAGGAGAGTTCGCCGAGCGCGGCGCCGCCGGGGAGCTCGAAGGCGAAGCGCGTGTCCCACAGGCCGCGGTGGTGGAACGGGAGCTCCCCGACCAGCTGGAACGGTTCGCCGGGCTCGGCGACGACGCTGGCGGCGGTGACCTCCTCGCTGCGCCCGTCGAGCGGCGACGAGGTGACGCGCACGAGGAGGTCCGACGACGGCGCCCCGCCCGGCCCGTCGACGTAGTAGTAGAAGGTGCCGACGCCGACGTCGGGGTCGGTCCAGATCGACACCGTCCACCCGCCGACCTCCTCGTCGACGAAGATCGGGTAGGGCGGCCCGTCGTGCGCGGCGGCGCGCGGCGCGAGCAGCGCGAGGGACGCCGCGAGCGCGGCGGCGACGCGGAGGGCGGAGCGCGTCACAGGTACGTCCCCCGCATCTCCATCGGTTGCGCGAGCAACCACAGCGCCGCGGCGAAGAGCGCGGCGTGCAGCAGCGTCCACGGGACGAACGCGCGCGCCGGCGACGCGGGGAAGTCGCGCCGCGCCATGCGCCAGGTGACCGCGATCGACCCCGCCGCGCCGAGCGCGAGGAAGCCGATCTCGATGGGCCACACCTGCGCCTCGGTCAGGCCGCCCAGGCCCCACTCGGGCCTGCCGAACGCGCGCACGCCCTGGCGCCACAGCGCGTGCTGCGCCACGGGCACGAACGTCCACAGGCCCGTCAGGAAGTGGAAGCAGTAGTGCGCCAGCCACACGCCGAAGCCCAGCGGCGCCAGCGAGTACGCGAAGCGGCGCGCGTGGTCGAGCACGCGCGCGCGCCCGCCGGCCGCGGCGAGCGCCGCGAGCCCCACGCCGACCAGCGGCGCGACGACCAGGCCCAGCACGAACAGGAAGCCCAGCAGGAGCCACTCGTCGCGCACGCCGGTGACGTCGGCCACCCACGCCTGGAAGCGGTACACCGGGCTGACCATGCCGAAGGCGTTCAGCAGCGCGCCGAAGGTGAACACGACGACCAGCGCCGCCAGGTCCGTGCGCTTCGACACGCGCCCGACGCCCGACCGCCGCGGATCGACCGCCAGCTCGTCGCCGGGAAGGCGCGACGCGACGGCGACGTTGTCCGCGGGGCAGGCGTGCACGCAGTCCATGCAGAAGGTGCAGTCCAGGTTGCCGACCTTCTGGGGCAGGAAGAGCGCGAGCTCGCACCCCCGCTGCGTGACGCGCGCGGCGGCGTGCGACGACGAGGACTGCTCCCCCGGCGCCGGTCCCCGGCGCCCCTTGATGCAGTCCTTCGTCGCGCACGCGTCGCACGTCGAGGTGTCGCGCACTCTCACCTCGAAGGGCGAGAAGGTGGACGCGACGAAGTTGAACTGCCCGATGGGGCAGATCCACTTGCAGAACGGCGCCCCGGCGAAGAGCGCGTCGACCAGCAACGCGGCGCCGAAGTACACCAGGATCAGGATCGCCGTCGCGCTCGGGCTGGCCCACAGGTCGAGCGCCTCGTACAGGAAGAGCACGAGCACCAGCAGCGCGAGGCCCGTCCACTTGTTGCGCAGCGCGCGCGGCAAGCGGCGCGTGGGAGCGCGCAACTTGCGGGCGAGCTCGCGCGGCAGCAGCAGCGGGCACCCGAAGCAGAACAGGTTGCCCACGACCAGCAGCGCGATGACGAGCGCGCCGCGCCAGTGCACCCAGACGAG
>JAUHYB010000558.1 GCA_030426745.1 bacterium | reverse complement strand
GTCGCGCTTCGCCTCGGTGATCCAGTTCATGTACTCGCGCTGCTGCCCCGGCGCCAGCCCGTCGAAGAACGCCTTCGCCTTCTTCTTCTTCCCGAGCGCCTTCGCGAAGTCCGGGTGCATCTCGCCCGTCGGCTTCGTGCGGTTCTTCTCGCGCGGCGTCTTCACGCCCTCGGCGTTCAGCTTCATCGCGCGCTTCACGTAGCTCGTCAGCGTGCGCTTGTTCGGCAGGTCCTTGACCGACGTCAGCTTGCCGAAGCTGCCCATCCCCTTGCCCTCGCCGGGATCCTCGCCCACGACCAGCGCGTGCTTCCAGAAGCCGAAGGACGCGTGCTGCTTGAACGACGCCATCGTGCACAGGAGGCCCTGGTACTCGAAGGCGGGCATGCTCCACTTCATCGTCTCGACGACGTCGGGGCAGGCCTGGTGCACGACCTCGCGCGCGTGTTCGAGGATCGGCTGCGCGAAGTCGGCGGACTTCGCGATGTAGGCGTCGACGCGCGGATCTCTGGTTCCCATCGGCGGACTCGTTTCGGTGTCAGCGGGGCGGGCGAAAGCGATCGATCGGTCAGTCTAGCGCGTCCCGCGCTGCCGCGCGTAGTCGCGTCGCATGGCGGCGCGCCCCGGCGCGAAGCCCAGCCGCTCGTAGAACGGCAGCACGCCCTCGTCGCAGACCGCGTCGACCATGTAGGGCGCGCCGACCCGCTCCACGACGCGGCGGACCAGCTCGGCACCGATCCCGCGCCCGCGGAAGTCCGGCAGCACCTCCAGCAGCGGCAAGTAGGCCGCGAGCACGCCGTCCGTGATCGCCGTCACGAAGCCGACCACGCGGCCGCCGTCCTCCTCCACCGCGAGGCACACCGCGTCGCTGCCGCGCAGGATCGCGAGGTGCGTCGCCGCGTCCGGCGGGTCGGGCCAGCCCTCGAAGAAGCCGGCGAGGTGCTCGGGCGCGACGCCGTCCAGGTCAGCGGTGTACCGGATCACGGTTCCACCTCCGCCTCGCGCGGCAGCTCGGCGCGGTCGTGGCGCGCGGCGGCGTAGTACATCCGCGCGCTGCCGCAGCTCACGCAGTACCAGGTGCGGTCCAGGATCAGCGCGCGCGCGATCCACACGATCGCCCACACGCCCATCGTCGAGAGCGCCGCCAGCAAGTGGAACGCGTGGTGCATGTCGCGGCGCAGGTGCGCGGTGTCGCGGCCGCAGGTGGAACAGGGAGCGTGTTCGAGGGCGACGGTCATCTCCGGCGGTCCTTTCGGGAGTGGTTCGCCGCGGCGCGAATCGCACGAGCGTCGCCGCGGCGGCGCGCGACAGGGTAGTCTCTCGCGCATGCCCTCTCCTCCGAAACCCGCGCGCCCCGCCTCCGTCCTCATGGTGCAAGGGTGCGCGTCGGGCGTCGGCAAGAGCTGGATCGTCGCGGGCCTGTGCCGCGTGTACCGGCGGCGCGGGCTGTCGGTCGCGCCCTTCAAGGCGCAGAACCTGTCGCTGAACGCGGCGGTCACGGCGGACGGGTCGGAGATCGGTCGCTCGACGGCGGTGCAGGCCGGCGCCGCGGGCGTCGAGCCCACGGCCGACATGAACCCCTTCCTGATCAAGCCCGAGGCCGGCGGCGCGCCGCAGCTGGTCGTGATGGGTCGCGTCGCGTCGCGCGACGAGGCCGCGCGGCTCTTCGCCGACCGCGACGAGCGCGCGCGCGTCGCCCTGGACGCGCTGGATCGCCTGCGCGCGGCGCACGACCTGGTCGTGATCGAGGGCGCCGGCAGCCCCGCCGAGCCGAACCTGCGCGACCGCGACGCCGTGAACATGCACGTCGCCCGCGCCGTCGACGCGCCCGTGTTGCTGGTCGGCGACGTCTCGCGCGGCGGCGTCTTCGCGCACCTCACCGGCACGCTCGCGTGGTTGCCGCCGGAGGAACGCGCGCTGGTCCGCGGCCTGGTGATCAACCGCCTGCACGGCGACCCTGCCATGCTGGGCGACGCCGTCCGCGCGCTCGAGGAGAGAGCCGGCGTGCCCGTCGTCGGCGTCCTGCCCGCGCTGGACGACGTCGCGTTGCCGGACGAGGACGCCGCGCGCCTGCACGAGCGCCCCGCCGCGACGCGCGCCGGCGACCTCGACGTCGCGGTCGTGCGCCTGCCCCACCTGTCCAACCACGACGACTGGCAACCGCTCGAGCGCGAGGCCCGCGTCGCCGTGCGCTACGTCGATCG
>JAUHYB010000557.1 GCA_030426745.1 bacterium | reverse complement strand
CGGCGCGTACCGCCTGGAGGTCGGCGGCGCCGACCGCGCGGGCAACCCGGTGCCGGCGTCCTACGTCGCGTTCGAGGTCTCGCGTTCCGGCCCCGACATCGAGCTGGCCGAGCCGAGCGGCGTCGGGCGGTGGCACAGGGACGCGGCGTCGGGTCGCTGGCGGCTGCGCGCGCTCGTGCGCGATCCGAACGGCGTCGACGACGTGCGCTGCGAGCTGGTGGGCGGCGGCCTCACGATCCCGGTCGCGCTCGAGCGCGAAGCCGGCGGCGCGGCGACCGAGCACGCGATGGTCGCGGCGCTCGACCTGCCGTACCAGCTGTCGGGCGCGGAGGTGCGGCTGGCGTTCACGGCGTCGGACGCCCACGGTTCGTCCGCGTCGTGGACCAGCGCGGCGCTGGCGCTGCCGGTGATCGCGCGCCCGTCGCCGCCGCGCGTCGGCGTGCGCTTCGGCGACCGCGACGTCGAATCGATGAGCCTCGTGCGCGGCAACGACGGCTTTCAGTACCTGTTCGGCGGCCGCGGTGACGAGGTCGAGAACCCCGACTTCTCGCGCGCCGGCCTGGGGCTGTTCAACGACTCGCCGCGGCGCACGCGGTCGCGCTCCTGGCAGGTGCCCTTCGCGTCCGGCGCGATCGAGGACTACTACCTGGACGAGCGCGAGGTGAGCGTGCGCCAGTACCTCGCCTTCGTGCGCGACCCCGCGGGGTACGCGGACGCGTCGCGCTGGCCCGGCGACCACCGACCGGACGCGGCGCGTCGCGCGGAGCTGGTCGAGCGCCTGTCCGCGGCGGACGGCGACGAGCCGGTGACCGGCGTGAGCTGGGCCGAGGCGGCCGCCTACGCCGCGTGGGTCGGCAAGCGCCTGCCGACCTGGGTCGAGTGGGAGTTCGCCGTGCGCGGCGGCGCCGCCTACCGACCGTGCGACGGCGCGGACCGCGAGGGGGCGAGCGCGACGGGCGGCCCGTCGCCCTGCGGCGCGCGGTGGAGCGCGGACGGTCGCCACGCCGACCTGTGCGGCAACGTCGCCGAGTGGACGGCCACGCCGGTCGGCCACGCGGACGCCGGGTACCGCTACCCGCACCACTGGGCGCTGGAGGATCCGGCGCGGCTGCTCGCGCGACCCGACGACGCCGACGCGTACTGGATCGTCGGCGGCGACTACGCGCGCCCGCGCGTCGACTTCACGGCGCTCGACCACCGACCCGCGACGCACACCGCGGACACGGTCGGCTTCCGCTGCGCGCTGTCCCTGCGCGACTTCCAGGACCGGCTGGGGCTCGCGAGCGCCGACGGTCCCCGCTTCGAGGAGCTCTCGCGATGAACCGCACGCACCACCTGTTGCTCTGCCTGCTCGCTTGCTTCGGCGCGTTCGGTTGCGCGTCGCAGCAACCGCTCGAGCCCCGCACGCTGCCGTACCACGTCGTCGTCGTGCCGATGGACGAGCCGCTGGTCGGCACCGTGTCCGCCGGCGAGTTCGACGGCGAGGCGACCGGCATGCAGGTCGAGCTGACGCCCGAGGAGGTCACCGCGGCGGTCAGCGACGCGCTGGCCGAGTACTGCTTCGCGGACGTGACCGTGCTGTCGCCCGCGGACTTCCCCGAGGCGACGGACGCCTACCAGCTGGAGCGCGCCGTGCTGGGCCGCGCGCGCGAGGTGAACGCGGACCTCGTCGTCGAGCTGTCGCTGCGCTACGACGCCGAGATCTACCGCACGGCGGCCAGCACCTACTGGCTGAACTACCCGCTGTTCCTGTTCGCGGGGCCGTCGAACTGGTTCATCGGCGACAACGTCTACTACGCGGACGTCGACCTGACGACGGCGGTGTACGACCTGAACGTGATCGAGGCCGGCGGCTTCGCGCTGGGCGACCCCAGCTCGCGCATCCTGAGCGCCAGCTCGCGCTACACGGGCAAGGACCTCGACTTCGTCGATCGATCCGACGGCGCGGAGGACTACGCGCTGGGCATCCTGATCCCGTCCGGCTTCCTGTCGCGCGAGTCCGACTCGACGCGCGACGCCGTGCACGACGCGATCGTCGCCGAGCTGCGCGCGCAGGTCGTGCAGGGCATCCAGAGTCGCCGCGGCGACCTGCTGGCCGCGGAGTGGATCGCGCCGGTCTACCTGGACCCCGAGGAGGTGCGCATCCGCCGCGAGGGCGACGAGGTCTTCGTCGAGGGCAACGTGCGGCTGCGCGACGGCGCGC
>JAUHYB010000556.1 GCA_030426745.1 bacterium | reverse complement strand
GTGCCGGCGACCAGCAGGGCCGCGCCGAGGGCGGTGAGGGAGTGGATCTTGGTTCTCATGGTCGGTCTCGTAGCTCTTGGTTTCGAGTCTCCTGAAGACGCGGCGCGCCGGGGCGGGCCGGGGCCGAGAGGGCCGCTGCCGGGGATCGCCGGCCGGAGACCGGCCTGGGACCCGACGCCGTCGCGTCTCGTTCCACGACCAACCTTGGCGCGCCTGCCGGGGGCTGGCTGTCGGGTGAAGACCCAGGGTCCGGACGATCTCTATGCACCGCCGTGAGTACGCCGGGGGGCGCTCCCTGAGGGCTCCGAGCGCGCCCTGACGGCCCTGGATGACGCTCCGGGGCGCGAAACGAAAAAGTTGACGGAGAACGAGCGGTCGGCGTCGCGGCGGGTCGCGAGGGCGGCGCGGACGAGCGTTCCGGATCGTCGGCGCGCGCCGCGCGGCGGCCGGATCGAGTCGCGTCGGCGGGGGAGCGCGGCGGTCCGTCGCCGCGCCGGGACGTCTCCCTGGCGCCCGCTCCCATCGGGGGCGGCGTCGCTCGGTCGCGCGGTCGCGGGAGCGGGTCGCCGGGATCGCGCGGAGCCGCGGCCGGAGGGGCGGCAGAGGCCCGGCGGAGCCGGTTCGATCGCCCACCCGCGCCGCTAGAATGCCCGGCCGCCTCCCAACGCCCGGGACCCGCCCGCGTACCCCGGCGCCCCGTGACAGCTCCCGCCCCCCTCGCTACCGACCCGATGAGCGACGCCCCCTCCGCCCTGCTCCCGCCCGAGGAGATCGAGCGCAAGAGCGCCTGGATCCGCGAACTCGAGACCTCGCTGGCCGACGTGATCGTCGGCCAGCGCGGCTTGGTGCGCAGCCTGCTGCTGGGCCTCCTGACCGGCGGCCACGTGCTGCTGGAAGGCGTGCCCGGCCTCGCCAAGTCGCTGGCCGTCGCCAGCCTGGCGCGCGCGGTCGCCGGCGAGTTCTCGCGCCTGCAGTTCACGCCCGACCTGCTGCCGTCGGACCTCGTCGGCACCGAGATCTACAACGCGAAGGACGGCACCTTCACGGTCCGCAAGGGCCCGATCTTCGCGAACTTCGTCCTCGCCGACGAGGTGAACCGCGCGCCGGCGAAGGTGCAGTCGGCGCTGCTCGAGGCGATGCAGGAACGCCAGGTCTCGATCGGCGGCGAGACGTTCCGGCTGCCGGAGCCCTTCCTGGTCCTCGCGACGCAGAACCCGCTGGAGCAGGAGGGCACCTACCCCTTGCCCGAGGCGCAGCTCGACCGCTTCGCGTTGAAGGTCGTCGTCGACTACCCGACGGCGGAGGAGGAGCTGGAGATCCTGGAGCGCAACGCGCGCACGCGCCCTGTCGGCGAAGTGCGCGAGGTCGTGGACCTGCAGCAGGTCGGCGAGGCGCGCCTCCTGGTCGACCAGGTCACGATCGACCCGCGCCTGAAGCGCTACGTGATCGACCTGGTCCAGGCCACGCGCCGCCCCGCGGAGCACGGGTTGGCGGAACTCGCGACGCGCGTGCAGTACGGCGGTTCGCCGCGCGCGACGATCTGGCTGGCGCTGGCCTCGCGCGCGCACGCGATGCTCGCGGGTCGCGGCTACGTCACGCCCGCCGACGTCAAGGCCGTCGCGCCGGAGGTGCTGCGCCACCGCATCATCCCGACGTACGAGGCGGAGGCCGAGGGGCTCGACTCCGACGCCCTGGTCGCCCGCGTGCTCGAGACGGTCCCGGTCCCCTGAGCCCGCCGCGGCGATGCGTCGTTCGACCGCACAGAACGCCGAGAAGACGCAGGACGCTCCGCGCATGCTGGCGCCGGAGCTGATGGCGCGCGTGCAGGAGATCCAGATCCGCACGCACAAGCTCGTGAACACCGCGATGTCGGGCGGCTACCGCTCGACCTTTCGCGGCACGGGCCTCGAGTTCGCCGAGGTGCGCCCGTACCAGCCGGGCGACGAGGTGCGCTCGATCGACTGGAACGTCACGGCGCGCGCCGGCGCGCCCTTCGTGAAGACCTTCCAGGAGGAGCGCGAGCTGACGCTGCACCTCCTGGTCGACACGTCGAGCTCGATGGACTTCGGCACGCGCGGACTGACCAAGCGCGACGCCGCCGCGCAGTTCGCCGCGCTCGTCGCGTTCACGGCGATCCGCTCGCAGGACCAGGTCGGCCTGACGCTGTTCGGCCGCGAGGCGGGCCTGCACCTCGAGCCGAAGAAGGGC
>JAUHYB010000555.1 GCA_030426745.1 bacterium | reverse complement strand
GGTATGAGCCGCGCCCGGGCCATCGCGAACGCCGCGGACCGCCGCCTCTGGCTGGCGTCGCTCGTCCGCGCCGCCGGACGCTGCGCCACCGTCTCCGCCCTGGGCGGACTGGCGCTCGTCGCCGCCGACAGAATCTTCGCGTTCGATCTCCCGGTGTGGGCGCTGATCGCAACGCCCCTCACGCTCGGCGCCGCAGCCGCAATCGTTCTCGCCTCCCGCGCGCGACGCCGCGCAGGCGACGCCTCCATCGTGCTCGACTACGCGCTGGGCTTCCGCGACCGCGTGTCGTCCGCGCTCGCCCTCGAACACGCCGCGCACAACGGAGAGGCGAGCGACCCCTTCTTCACCCTCGCACAGCGCGACGCCGACCGCGTCGCCGGCGACGCGAAGATCCGCCGCGCCATCCCACTGCGCTTCGACAACTGGTGGTTCGCCGCGCCGTTCGCGGCCGCGGGCCTCATCGCCGCCGCCCTCTTCACGCCCGTCTTCGATGTGCTCGAGCGCAACGACCGTCGCGTCGTCGAAGTCGCCATGCAGGAAGATCGCGATCAGGCCGCGAACACGATCGAACAACTCAAGGAAGAACTGCGCAACGCCGCGACGACCGAGTCGGGCGACGCCGCAACCCCCGAGCAACTCCGCGCCCTCGAAGAACTCGAGCGCGAACTCGCCGAGGGCGCCATCGACGCCGACGACGCGCGCACCGAGGCCGCGTCGCGACTCGGTGACCTCGCGCAGTCCTTCGAAGACCGCGCCGAGCGCGAAGACCGCTCCCTCGACGCGCTGAACGAGCGACTCGGCGCGCGCAACGACGAATCCGCGCAATCCTCGACCTCCGAACTCGAAGACGCCCTGCGCCGCAACGACTTCGAATCCGCCGCCCAGGCCCTCGAAGACCTCCGCCGGGAGATCGCGAAGGACTCCGCAGCCACGCCCGCCCAGCGCGAACAACTCGCGCGAGACCTTGACTCGCTCGCCCGCGCGCTCGACGAAGCGTCCGCGCCGCGCGAAGGGTCGAACGAGCCCGCCGAGGCCACGCCCGGCGCCGACGACGCGACGACCCCGAAGAATCAGGACGCTGCCGAATCACTCCGCGAGCACGGCGTGCCGGACAACACCGCCAACGAACTCGCCGACTCGCTCGACGCCGACGAGATCCGCCGCGCGCTCGAAGACCGCCAACTCGCGCCCGAGCAGGCCGACCGGCTCGCCGAGCGAATCGCGGAACAGAACAAGAACGCGGCCGCCGACGAGCAGGCGCGCCGAGACCTTCGCGAACTCGCCGACGCGCTCGACAAGGCCGCCGAGAACGCGCGCGATCCCGAGAGCATCCCGCCCACGCCCCCGCCGCCTCAATCACCCACGCAACAGCCGCCGACAGAACCGTCCGCGCCCGAGTCGGACAACGCGCAGCGCAACGAGCCGGGCACACCGCCGGACGATCAGCGCCGCGCCTCAGCAGGCGAAGATCGCCCGCAGAACCAGAGCGATCCATCACAGCGCGAATCCGAGAAGGACCCCGGCGCACCCCAGCGCACGCCTCAGCAAGGCCCCGCGCAGGATGTCGGCTCGGACCAGGGCGACGACAACACCGCCGAGAAGGGCGCCGGCCGTCAGGTTGACGACGCCAAGCGACCCGACGGCAACCCTCAACAAGGCACGGACGACGCGCCCGGTTCCAGCGGCGACGACGCCGCTTCGCCCAGCAACCAACCGACGCCCGACGACGCGCAGCCCTCGCCGCGCAACGCGCAGGGACAGGGCGCAGAGCAGGAGAGTGTCGAGCGCAGGCCCGGAGGCGCCGCGGACCGCCCGAGCGACAACGACGCGCCCGGATCCTCCACCAACGAAGCGGAAAGCAGCGGCGAGCAGTCGGGCCAGGGCCAAACCAACGACGGCGTCGGCCGCGCGATGGACAAAGTCCGCCAGTTCGCCGATCGCCAACGCACGGCGCAGCAGAGCCGCGAAGAAGCCGCCCGCCTCCGCGAGCAGGCCGAACGCGTCATGCAGGACCTCTCGCCGCAGGAGCGCGAAGAACTCCGCCGCCTCGCCGAACAGATCGCGCGCGAACGCGGCTCGACCGCCGACGATTTCTCCGACGCGCGCACCGCCGACATGGACGCCCGCAGGCCGGGCGGAACCGAAGACGACGCGGGCCGCGTCATCGCCGAGTGGCTGACAGAGGGCAAGCCCGAGGGCGACGCGTCACGCGGC
>JAUHYB010000554.1 GCA_030426745.1 bacterium | reverse complement strand
TTGGCCCGCGTGAACGACCGCGACGCGGCGGAGGCCGTGGTCGAGCACAAGGTCGGCCTGGGTTCGCACCACCACGGCGTGGTGCTGGCGCAGGAGCACGTCGACAAGCCCGGCCGCGACCTGCGCGTGTTCGTGCTCGGCGACCGGGTCGCGTGCGCGATCGCGCGCGAGTCGTCGCACTGGATCACGAACACCGCGCGCGGTGCGCGCGTGCGCGCGCACGCCGTCGACGCGGACCTCGAGGACCTGTGCCTGCGCGCGGCGCGCGCGGTCGGCGGCGGCGCGCTGGCGATCGACGTGTTCGAGAGCGACCGCGGGCTGCTCGTCGGCGAGGTCAACGCGACGATGGAGTTCCGCAACTCCGTCGCGCCGACCGGCGTGGACCTGCCGCGCCTGCTGGTCGAGCACGCGGCGTCGTTCGCGCGCGAGGCGTGGACCGAAGCGCTGGTCGCGGGAGGTGCGTCGTGATCCGCGCGTCCATCCGCGGCGGCGCGGGGTACGTCGGCGGGGAACTCGTGCGCCTGTTGCACGACCACCCGGACGTCGAGCTCGCGCAGGTCGCGTCGTCGAGCCACCGCGGCCGCTACGCGCACACGGTGCACCCGTTCCTGCGCGGGCGCAGCGACCTGCGCTTCCGCGACCCGGAGGACCTGGAGCCGTGCGACGTCCTGTTCCTGGCCGGCGGCCACGACGAGGACGCGGGCGAGGTGCGCGCGCTGGCGGAATGCTGCGAGCGCGTCGTCGACCTGTCGGCGCGCTTCCGCTTGCGCGACGCGGCGGCGTGGAAGGAGTGGTACGGCACGGACCACGCCGCGCCGGAGCTGCTGGAGGACTTCGTCTACGGCTTGCCCGAGCTGCACCGTGACGAGCTGCGCGCCGCGCGCTTCGCCAGCGGGGTCGGTTGCAACGCCACGGCGACGAACCTGGCGCTCCTGCCGCTGGCCCGCGCGGGCCTGATCGAGCGGGCCGTCGTCGACCTGAAGGTCGGCTCGTCGGAGGCCGGCGCGCGCGCCAGCGCGTCGGGACAACATCCGGCGCGCTCGCGCACCGTCCGCGCCTACGCGGCGACGGGCCACCGCCACCAGGCGGAGATCGCGCAGGAGCTGGGCGACTTCGAGCTGTCGTTCACCGCCAGCGCGGTCGACCTGGTGCGCGGCGTCGCGTGCACGGCGCACGTCTTCCCGACGCGCGGCGTCGACGAGAAGGAGCTGTGGCGCCTCTACCGCGAGGCGTACGCCGACGAGCCGTTCGTGCGGATCGTCAAGGAGCGCCACGGACTCTGGCGCTACCCCGAGCCGAAGCTGCTCGCGGGCACGAACTACTGCGACGTCGGCTTCGAGGTCGACGAGCGCACCGGGCGCGTCGTCGTGATGAGCGCGATCGACAACCTCGTCAAGGGTGCCGCGGGTTCCGCGGTGCAGTCCATGAACCTGATGTGCGGGCTCGAGGAGTCCGCCGGGCTCGGCTTCGCCGGCCTGCACCCCGTCTGATCCGGAGCACGAACATGTACGTCTGCAAGGTCGGCGGGAGCGCCGGCATCGACCTGGACGCCTTCTGCGACGACGTCGCGCGCCTGCACCGCGAGGGCACGCGCCTGATCGTCGTGCACGGAGGCTCGCACGAGACCAACCGCGTCGCCGAGGCGCTCGGCCACCCGCCGCGCTTCCTGACGTCGCCGTCGGGCTACGAGAGCCGCTACACCGACCGCCGCACGCTCGAGATCTTCGAGATGGTGTACTGCGGGTCCACCAACAAGGGGATCGTCGAGCGCCTGCAAGCGCGCGGCGTGAACGCGGTCGGCCTGTCGGGCATCGACGGCCGCACCTGGGAGGGGCCGCGCAAGCGCGGAATCCGCGCGGTGCAGGACGGGCGCGTGCGCGTCGTGCGCGACAGCCTGACCGGCAAGGTCGAGCGCGTGAACCGCGAGCTGCTCGACGCGCTGCTGGAGCGCGGGATGTTGCCCGTGTTGGTGCCGCCGGCGATCAGCTTCGACGGCGAGGCGATGAACGTCGACGGCGACCGCGCCGCGGCGGCCACGGCGGCGGCGTACGGCGCGGACGGCCTGTTGCTGCTGTCGAACGTGCCCGGCTTGCTGGCCGAGTTCCCCGACGAGGCGAGCCTGATCGAGCGCGTCACGGAGGACGGTCTGGACGCGGCGTCGGACGCCGCGCGCGGCCGGATGCGCATCAAGCTGCTGGCGGCGCGCGAGGCGCTGG
>JAUHYB010000095.1 GCA_030426745.1 bacterium | reverse complement strand
CCTTCCGGGCCCTTCGGCAGCTTCACGCGACCCTGCTGCAGGTGCAGGCGCGACGCGTCCGGATCGGCGGACACGCGCACGCGCCAGATCGGCGGACCGTCGCCGCCGGGCCCGTCGAAGACGAGCAACAGGTCGCGCGGCGGCAACCCGCGGACCTCCGCCAGGCGCGCGCCGGCGAGGAGCGGGGACAGCTCCTCGAGGAGCTCCGCGAGTTGCCGCGCGTTCAGGCTCAGTGGACGCCTTCCTCGGCGCTGTAGACCCAGGTGCGGCCGACCGGCTTCCAGTCGCACAGCTCGGCGTCGTCGGCGAAGAAGAGCGCGAGCTCCTTCTCGGCGGACTCGGCGCTGTCGGAGCCGTGCACCAGGTTGTTCGAGAAGGACATGCCGTAGTCACCGCGGATGGTGCCCGGCGCGGCCTCGGCCGAGTTCGTCTTGCCGATCAGCGTGCGCATGACGGTGATCGCGTCCTTGCCCTCGACGGCGAGCGCGACGACCGGACCCGACGTCATGAAGCCGACCAGGTCGGCGTAGAACGGGCGCTCCTTGTGCACCGCGTAGTGTTCCTCGATCAGCGGCTTGGGGAACTGGCGCAGCTTCATGCCGACGATCTGGAGGCCTTTGTCCTCGATGCGGGCGATGATCTTGCCCATCAGGTGGCGCTGGACGGCGTCGGGCTTCAGCAGGATGAGGGTGCGTTCCACGGTGGGATCCTCGGGTGGATTCGGGGTTCTGGGGCGGGGCGCGTCGGTGCGCGGGCACGTCGGTGCCGCGGGCGCGTCGGCGGGGGGGAGCGGCGCGCTGCGGCGCCGAAATCGGCGGACGAGTCTAGCGGCGTCGTCCGGAGTCGCCAACGGCGGCGCCGCGGACATCGGGGGTCCGGCGCGTCGCACGCTCCGTTTCGCGCGGCGCACGGCGCGCCGCGCGGGACGGGCCGCGCGCGGACCGGGACCCGCGCTCACCGGCGAGCGAGCGCCCGCCCGCCGCGCGCGCTCGACCGGCGCCGGTGACGCTTTTCTTCCAATTTCCCTGCCCTCGGGTTGACCTCGGTGGGGGCGTCCATAGATTGTTCGGCCGACAAGCCCGGTACGGGCTCCCGGGGCCCGCGAGGCGCCGAGAGGTCCGCCCGCCGCGCGCGTCACCCCCAGGTTCGCGACCGCGCGACGCCCGCTCTACCCCCTCAACTCGCCCCTCCAGACGATCTCGTCCGACGTGCGCCGCAACGAGCGTTCGTCGCCGCGACTCCCGATGCCGCACCTCCCCTCCGACGACGGCCGCGCGAAGGCCTTCCAGGAGTACGGACGCTACGCGGGACTCGGGTTCCAGTTCGCCGCGACGATCCTCGTGTTCGTCCTGATCGGTTGGTGGGCGGACCAACGCCTCTCCACCGAACCGCTCTTCCTGATCGTCGGCGTCTTCGCCGGCGCGACGGGGGGCTTCCTCTCGCTCATCAAGAGCGTCCCCGGACCGAAAGGTCGTCGCGCGCGCCGCGGCGGGGACGATCCGAACGACCCCCCGACGCCTCCATCGATTCCTCCGCGATGAAGCTCATGTTCCCCGGAACCCTTTGCGCCGTGGCGATCGCCGCCGTGGTCGCGTGGCGCCTCGGCGGCGCCGAGGGCGTGGGGGTCGGCGTGGGCGTGGCGATGGGCGCGGGCATCTCGATGCTCGGTCACGAGTGGCAGCAGCACGCGCTGCGCACCCGCCCCGAAGCGGCGATGCGCGCGATGCTGGTGGGCTTCCTGTTCAAGCTGGCCGTGGTGCTCTCGGGCGCCCTGGCCTTCCGTTACCTCGAGCCGGTCGCCGCGCGCGTCGACTGGCGCGCCTTCGTCCTCGCCTTCGCCGCCGGAGTCCTGGCCGTGATGGTCCTCGGCACCCTCGACTCCGCGCGCGCGCTGCGCCGCCGGAACGAGCTCAAGGAGAGTCAAGCACTGTGAACGCACTGCGCCCCCTGCTCGCCATCGCCGTGGTCATCGGCGCGATCTTCGTCGGGTTCAACTTCGGCGAGCATCACACCGGCAAGAACGCGTTCGAGACGCTGTACATGCACCTGATGCCGGGCAAGTTGCTCACCTCGGACGAGGCACACGCCCGTCACGGGGCGCACGCCGGACACGGTGACGACGCCGGACATGGTGACGACGCCGGACATGGTGACGCCGACGAGCACGCGTCCCACGGCGACGACCACGCCGGGCACGGCGCCGGCTTCGAGGAGAAGACGGCCAGCCCGTACCTCCTGGCGATCACCCTGCCGGGCTTCCCGGCCGCCTTCGACATGTACGGCGCCAAGGAGGGCACGCAGATCGTCGCGACGAACCTGCAGCTGTTCCAGCTGGCGGCCGTGCTGCTCGTGCTGATCCTGTTCAGCGGCGTTCCCGCCTACGTGCGCACCGGCAACGGCGACTGGCTGACCAGGCGCCTCGCCGGCTTCGCGATGTACATCCGCGACGAGATGGTCGTGCCGGCCATGGGGGAGAAGGACGGGACGAAGTTCCTGCCGTTCTTCCTCTGCATCTTCTTCTTCATCCTGTTCATGAACCTGATGGGCCTCGTGCCCGGCTCCGCGACCGCCACGGCGAACATCTTCGTCACCGGCGCGCTGGCGCTGATCACGCTGTGCTCGATGGTCTTCTGCGGGATGGCCGCCCAGGGGCCGCTGGCCTTCTGGAAGAACCTCGTGCCGCACGTGCCGCTGGCGCTGTGGCCGCTGATGTTCGTCGTCGAGCTGCTCGGCCTGTTCGTGAAGCCCTTCGCCCTCATGATTCGTCTCTTCGCGAACATGACCGGCGGGCACCTGGTGGTGCTGAGCTTCATGGGCCTGATCTTCTTCTTCGCGAGCTCGATGGGCGCGAGCGCGGGCTACGGCGTGTCGCCGGTCGCCGTCGGCTTCGCGGTCTTCATCATGATCATCGAGGTCTTCGTGGCGATGCTGCAGGCCTACATCTTCACGCAGCTCTCGATCCTCTTCGTCGGTGCCTCGATCCACCCCGAGCACTGATCCTTCCACCTCGAGCACGGGCCGCGAGGCCGACGTGAGCGAGGTCCGTTCCTAGACACCCTTTCCAACCCCAGCGCGGTCCGTCGCGGCCGCCCGCAGGAGACTCTCCAAAGATGACTCTTCCCCAAGACGCCCCCGAAGTGATGGACCTCGCCAAGTTCGGTGCCGCCATCGGCGCCGGCATCGTCGCCATCGGCGCGGGCCTCGGCATCGGCAAGATCGGCGGTTCCGCCAACGAAGGCATCGCCCGTCAGCCCGAGGCGGCCGGCGACATCCGCGGCGGCTCGATCATCCTCGCGGCGCTCATCGAGGGTGTCTCCCTCTTCGCCGTCGTCGTCACGCTGCTGATCGCGCTGGGCTGATCCGTTCTCCGGAACGGACGAAGGGCGCCGCTCGACGAACGAGCGAGCGGCGCCCTCCGAGCGCCCCGCCGGGCGCGTCCCGGCTCCCCAATCACCTGTTCCCGACACGCTCCACCACGCGGAAGTCCCCATGCACTTCTCCCTCGCGATCGCTGCTGCGGAAGGCGGCGGGTTCAACCCGCTCGACCCCTCGGGTCTCGGCGGCCTGCTCTGGACGCTGATCATCTTCCTCATCTCGCTGCCCTTCATGTGGAAGATCGTGATGGGTCCGATCACGACCGCGCTCGCCGAGCGCGACGACCGCGCCGCGCGCGCGATCGCCGCCGCCGAGGAGGCCTCGCAGGCCGCCGAGAACGTGCGCGCGGAGATGGAGCTGAAGCTCGGCGACGCCAAGGCGGACGCCGCGAAGCTGATGTCCGAGGCGCGCGAGCGCGCCGAGACCCGCGAGCGCGAGATCGTCGAGCAGGCCAAGGCGGACGCCGAGGCCATGGTCGAGCGCGCGAAGCACGACATCGAGACCGCCAAGGAACAGGCCCTGACCGCCATCCGCGAAGAGGTCGTCGACCTGTCGCTGTCGGCCGCCGGCCAGGTGCTGCGGCGCACGGTCGACTCCGAGGACGACCGTCGCCTCGTCTCCGAGCTGGTCGGCGTGACCAAGTCCGGTACCTCCGGGGAAGGCAACGCGTGATCGTCGACCCCGTCACCGCTCGCTGGGCCGACGCCCTCTTCGAGCTCGCCCAGGACAAGGGCGCGCTGGACGAGGTGTCGCGCGACGTCGAGCGCATCGCGGTCGAGGTCGGCACGCCCGAGGTCGCCGCCTTCCTGTTCGACGCCCGCGTGCCGTCCGAGGAGAAGGCGAAGCGCGTCGGCGAGCTGACCAGCGGCTTCCACCGCTTGACCGCGAACTTCGTCGCGCTGCTCTTCGACAAGAACCGCGAGCTGGTGCTGCGCGGCCTGGGCACGGCCTTCAAGGACCGCGTGCTGTCCAGCCGCGGCGCCGTCGAGGGCCGCGTCGAGTCGGCCCGCCCGCTGGGCTCCGGTGAGCTCGCCGAGCTCGCGATCTCGCTGGGCTCCAAGCTCGGCAAGGAAGTGCTGCTCGAGAACGTCGTGCAGCCCGGCCTCGTCGGCGGCGTGCGCGTGTTCGTCGCCGGCAAGCTGATCGACTACTCGGTGCAGGGCCGCCTGGCCGGCATGCGCCGCAAGCTGCTCGACGCCCGACTGCCCGTCGGGAACTGACCGAGCCGCACCGCCCGAACCACACCACACCCGTCCACCTCGGCGCGCCGCGCCGCGACCCACCACGAACCCCTGAAGGCGATCCCCATGGACCTTCGACCTGCTGAAGTCACCTCGATCCTGAAGAAGGAGATCGAGTCCTACCAAGGCGAGACCTCGATGCAGAGCGTCGGCACCGTCCTCTCCGTCGGTGACGGCGTGTCCCGCGTCTACGGCCTCGACGACTGCATGATGAACGAGCTGCTGGAGTTCCCCGGCGGCGTTCGTGGCGTGGCGCTGAACCTGGAGGAGGACAACGTCGGTTGCGTGCTCCTGGGTGACGCCACGAAGGTCAAGGAGGGCGACGAAGTGCGCTCGACGGGCCGCATCATCTCGGTGCCGACCGGCGACCAGCTGCTCGGCCGCGTGGTGAACGCGCTCGGCGACCCGATCGACGGCAAGGGCCCGCTCGGCACGAGCGACTCGGACCTGCGCCCGATCGAGCAACCCGCGCCCTCGGTGGTGGAGCGCCAGCCGGTCGACCAGCCGATGCAGACGGGCATCAAGGCGATCGACGCGATGATCCCGATCGGTCGCGGCCAGCGCGAGCTGATCATCGGCGACCGCCAGACGGGCAAGACCGCGCTGCTGATCGACACGATCCTGTCGCAGAAGACGACGGGCGGCGGCGATCCGAAGAACCCCGAGCAGGTGCTCTGCATCTACGTCGCGGTCGGCCAGAAGCAGTCGACGGTCGTGGACGTCGTCCGCCGCCTCGAGGAGAACGGCGCCATGCAGTACACGATCGTGGTCAGCGCGTCGGCGAACGACGAGGCCTCGATGCAGTACCTGGCGTGCTACGCCGGCGCGTCGATGGGCGAGCGCTTCCGCGACGAAGGCCGCCACGTCGTCATCATGTACGACGACCTCTACAAGCAGGCGCTGGCCTACCGCCAGGTCATGCTGCTGCTGCGTCGTCCCCCGGGCCGTGAGGCGTTCCCCGGCGACGTGTTCAACCTGCACAGCCGCCTCCTGGAGCGCGCCGCGAAGCTGGCCGACAACGCGCCGGAGATCAACCCGCGCTACAAGGCCGGCGGCGGCACGATGACGGCGCTGCCCGTCGTCGAGACGCAGGAAGGCGACGTCTCCGCGTACATCCCGACCAACGTGATCTCGATCACCGACGGCCAGATCTTCCTCGAGTCGAACCTCTTCAACTCGGGCGTGCGACCCGCCGTGAACGCCGGTATCTCGGTGTCGCGCGTGGGCGGCGCCGCGCAGATCCCCGCGATGAAGAAGTCGGCGGGCGGCCTGCGGATCAACCTGGCGCAGTACCGCGAGCTGCAGGCCTTCGCGCAGTTCGGCTCGGACCTCGACGCCTCGACGCAGGCCACGCTGAACCGCGGTGAGAAGCTCGTCGAGCTGCTCAAGCAGGGTCAGTACGCGCCGGTCCCGGTCGAGGAGCAGGTCATGATGATGCACGCCGCCGGCGCGGGGTGCCTCGACAAGATCCCGACCGACCGCGTGCTCGAGTTCGAGAAGCTGTTCCTGCAGCACATGCGCGACGCCAAGCCCGAGATCGGTCAGTCGATCCTCGACACCGGCAAGCTCGGTGACGACGGCAAGGCCGCGATCGAGGCCGAAGCCGAGACCGTCAAGGGACAGATGGGCCTCTAGGGTCCGAACCGGTCCCCTCTAGTCATGGCTTCCGTCAAGGAACTCCGCCTGCGGATCAAGTCCGTAGGCAACATCAAGCAGATCACGCGGGCGATGGAGATGGTCTCGACGACCAAGCTCCGCCGCTTCCAGGATCGCGCCGTCGCCTCGCGTCCGTACGCCGAGGAGATCGCGAACCTGGTGCAGCACCTCGCCGGCGTGCTCGGCGACGCCGCGCTCGACCAGCCGCTCTTCCAGCCGGGCACCGGCAAGAAGACGGCGATGTTGATCGTGTCGTCGGACCGCGGCCTCTGCGGCGCCTACAACTCGAACCTCTTCCAGGCGATGGAGTCGTGGATCACGACCCACTGCGAGGAGAAGGGCATCGAGAAGACGGACGTGGACTTCTTCGTCTACGGCCGCAAGGCGAAGCAGTACCTCGGCAAGCGCGGCTTCTCGATCGCGCAGTACATCACCGAACCGGCGCTGGAGTCGATCGACTTCGCGGCCGCCGCGCGCGTCGCGCGCACGCTGGTCGACGCCTTCACCTCGGGCGAGTACGCCGAGGTCAAGATCCTCTACACGGCCTTCGAGTCGATGGTCCGCTTCACGCCGACCTTCGTCGACTTCCTGCCGGTCGCGCCGCCCGCCGAGGGCGACGCTGACGCCGGCGGCGACGTCATCCTCGAGCCGGACGCGGAGACCATCTTCGGCCACCTCGTGCCGCGCTACCTCGAGACGCGCATCTACAACGCGCTGCTCGAATCGCTGACGTCGGAGTACGCCAGCCGCCGCTTCTCGATGAAGAACGCGACGGACGCCGCGACCGACATGCAGAAGACGCTCAAGGGTCAGTACAACCGCTTGCGCCAAGAGAACATCACCAAGGAGCTGCTCGACATCGTCGGCGGCGCCGAAGCGATCAAGTAAGTCTCGAGCCCAACCCCACGATCCGATGACTACCTCGAACACCGGCACCATCTCGCAGATCTTCGGCCCCGTCGTCGACGTCCGCTTCCCCGCGGGCTCCCTGCCGGCGATCTACAACGCGGTGACCGTCACCGACGCTTCGCGCGACATCGACCTCACCCTGGAAGTCGCCCAGCACCTCGGGAACGACACGGCGCGCTGCGTCGCGATGTCGACCACCGACGGTTGCCGTCGCGGCATGACCGCGATCGACACCGGCGCCGCCATCTCGGTGCCCGTCGGCGAGCGCACGAAGGGCCGCATCTTCAACCTGCTGGGTCAGCCGCTCGACACCGTCGCGGTGGGTGAGCTGCCGCAGGGCGACACCTGGCCGATCCACCGCCCGGCGCCGCGCTTCGACGAGCAGGAAGCCGTGTCGCAGGTCTTCGAGACCGGCATCAAGGTCGTCGACCTGCTGTGCCCGTTCGCGATGGGCGGCAAGATCGGCCTCTTCGGCGGCGCGGGCGTCGGCAAGACGGTGCTCATCCAGGAGCTGATCCGGATCACCGCGGTCGAGAAGGGCGGCTTCTCCGTGTTCTGCGGCGTGGGCGAGCGCACGCGTGAGGGCAACGACCTCTGGCTCGAGATGAAGGAGGCGGAGTACACGACGCCCGAGGGCGAGACCGCCTCGGTGCTCGACAACGCCGTGCTCGTCTTCGGTCAGATGAACGAGCCCCCCGGCTCGCGTCTGCGCGTCGCGCTGTCCGGCCTGACGATGGCCGAGTACTTCCGCGACGAGAAGGGCCAGGACGTGCTGCTCTTCGTCGACAACATCTTCCGCTTCGTGCAGGCGGGTTCCGAGGTGTCCGCGCTCCTCGGCCGCATGCCCTCCGCGGTGGGTTACCAGCCGACGATGGCGTCCGAGATGGGCGCGCTCCAGGAGCGCATCACCTCGACGACCAAGGGTTCGGTCACGTCGATGCAGGCCGTGTACGTGCCCGCGGACGACATCACCGACCCCGCGCCGGTGGCGACCTTCGCGCACCTCGACTCGACCATCATCCTCGACCGCGCGATCTCGGAGCTCGGCATCTACCCCGCGGTGGACCCGCTGAAGTCCACCTCGCGGATGCTCGACCCGAACCTGGTCGGTGAGGAGCACTACCAGGTCGCCCGCGGCGTGCAGCAGACCCTGCAGCGCTACGCCGACCTCAAGGACATCATCGCGATCCTCGGCGTCGAGGAACTCTCCGACGAGGACAAGCAGGTCGTGCACCGCGCGCGCCGCATGCAGCGCTTCCTGGCGCAGCCGTTCTTCGTCGCCGAGCAGTTCACCGGCACGCCCGGCATCTTCGTCCCGCGCGAAGAGACCGTGCGCTCCTTCAAGGAGATCCTCGAGGGCAAGCACGACGACCTGCCCGAGCAGGCCTTCTACATGGTCGGCGGCGTCGACGACGCGCGCGCGCGCGCGGAGAAGATGTAGTCCGGCACGCGCCTGACCGAACCGGAGCCCGAGCATGGCTGAAGAACTGACCCTGCGCGTGATCACGCCGGAACGCATCGTGGCCGACACCCCGGCCTCGAGCGTGCGGATGCCCGCCCTGGACGGCGACATGGGGGTCTACCCCAAGCACGCCGCGATGGTGGCGGCGCTGAAGCCCGGCGTGCTGCGCTACAAGGAAGCCGGCGTCGAGACCGTGATGTTCGTGGCCGGCGGCTTCGCCGAGGTGCGCGACAACACGGTGCGCGTCCTGACCTCGGCGGGCGAGGCCCCCGAGGACATCGACGAGGCCCGCGCCCAGGAAGCCCTGGACCGCGCCCGCCAGCGCCTGGCCGGCAGCCGCGTCACCGACCGCGGCGAGCCCATCGACATGATCCGCGCCGAGAACGCGCTGCAGCGGGCCGTGATGCGCCTGTCGACGCGCGGCCTCGGCGGGCGTTGAGTCGGCCCCTCCCGGCCGATTAGAGTGCGGCGGCCGCCCGATCCGGGCGGCCGCGCGACGTATCGGGGGGCCCGGTCCGCGGGGACCGCCGCGCTGCGCTCCGCGACAGGACGCGTCGAACCGACCGACGAACACCACCAGGCGATCGAGCATCGCCGCGACACGAACGCCGGCCGCGCCGGTCACGACCATGACGAACACGGGGGACGGACAACGGACCGAGTGGCGCCGCACGCACACCTGCGGCGAGCTGCGCGCGGAGCACGTCGGCCAGGCGGTGCGCCTGAACGGCTGGGTGGCGAAGCGCCGCGACCACGGCGGCATCTACTTCGTCGACCTGCGCGACCGCTACGGCATCACGCAGGTCGTGCTGTCGGAGGAGGTCACCGGCGACGTCAAGCTCGGCCCCGAGGACGTCATCGCCGTGCACGGCACCGTCGCGGCGCGCGGCGAGGCGAACGTGAACGACGCGCTGGACACCGGCGCGATCGAGGTCGTCGCGACGCGCGTCGAGCACCTCTCCAGCTCCAAGGTCCCGCCCTTCGAGCTCGTCGACGACCTCGACACCGCGATCGAGACGCGCCTGCGCTATCGCTTCTGCGACCTGCGCCGCCGCCCGCTACAGCGCAACATCGCGCACCGCGCGCGCTTCATCGCCGCGATGCGCCGCGCGTTCGACGACGAGGGCTTCCTGGACATCGAGACGCCGATCCTGTCGCGCGCCACGCCCGAGGGCGCGCGCGACTACCTCGTGCCCAGCCGCGTGCACCCCGGCGAGTTCTACGCGCTCCCGCAGTCGCCCCAGATCTTCAAGCAGATCCTGATGGTGTCGGGCTTCGACCGCTACTACCAGGTCGCGCGGTGCTTCCGCGACGAAGACCTGCGCGCCGACCGCCAGCCCGAGTTCACGCAGCTCGACATGGAGATGAGCTTCGTCGAGGAGGAAGACGTGTTCGCCGTCTGGGAGAAGATCCTGGTGCGCACGTTCAAGGACTCGATGGACGTCGACCTGCCGATCCCGTTCCCGCGCATGCGCTGGTCGGAGGCGATGGAGCGCTTCGGCATCGACAAGCCGGACACGCGCTTCGGCATGGAACTCGTCGCGGCGGACGAGTGGGCCGCGCAGTCCGACTTCCAGGTGTTCAAGGGCACCGTCGAGTCCGGCGGTCGCGTGATGGGCATCGTCGTCGAGGGCGGCCGCGAGAAGGTCAGCCGCGGCCAGATCAAGAACCTCGAGAAGTACGCCAAGGAGTACGGCGCGAAGGGCCTCGCCTGGTGGAAGCCCGGCGAGGAGGGCGGCGGGGCCGGCCCGCTCGCGCGCTGGTGCGAGGGCGCGCAGGGCGAGGCGCTCAAGGCGCGCATGGGCGCGACCGACGACGACCTGCTGCTGTTCTGCGCCGACTCGCGCGACACGACCTGGCGCGTGCTGGGCGAGTTGCGCCTCCACCTCGCGAAGACGCTCGGCCTGATCCCGGAAGGGCAGTGGAACTTCCTGTGGGTCACGCACTTCCCGATGTTCGAGTGGGACGAGGACTCCGGCCGCTGGTTCTCCAGCCACCACCCGTTCACGGCGCCCGAGGACTGGTCGCTGTCCGGCGACCCCGCGGACCTCGACAGCCGCGCGTACGACCTGGTGCTGAACGGCTGGGAGCTCGGCTCGGGCTCGATCCGTATCCACCGCCAGGACGTGCAGCAGAAGATCTTCGAGCTGCTGGGCATCGGCGCTGAGGAGCAGAAGGAGCGCTTCGGCTTCTTCCTGGACGCCCTGACCTACGGCGCCCCGCCGCACGGCGGCTTCGCGATCGGCCTGGACCGCCTGACGGCGCTGACGCTGGGCCTGGACAACATCCGCGACGTGATCCCGTTCCCGAAGACCGCGTCCGCTTCCGACCTGATGTGCGAAGCGC
>JAUHYB010000553.1 GCA_030426745.1 bacterium | reverse complement strand
GCCGCACGCTGATCCTCGACGCGGACATGGGGATCGGCAACGCGCACATCCTGCACGGCCTCTCGCCCGACCGCTCCTTCGTCGAGCTCGTGCGCGGCGAGATCGGCATCCGCGAGGCGCTCGCCGATTGCGGCGGCGGCCTCGAGCTGATCGCCGCCGGCTCCGGCGTGTCGCGCATGGCCGGCCTGACGCCGCCGGAGTTGGGGCTGATCGCCGAGGGCCTGTTCGAGCTCGAGGGCGACTACGACCAGATCATCGTCGACTCCGCGGCGGGGATCTCGGACCAGACGCTGCACCTGGCGGCGGCCTGCGACGAGGTGCTCGTCGTCACGACGCCCGACCTGACGGCGATGACCGACGCCTACGCCTTCTTGAAGGTGCTGTGGCGCGCGCGCCCCGACCAGTGGCCGCGGCTGGTGGTGAACCGCGCCAAGGACGCCGAGCACGCGCGCGGCGTCGCGCAGCGCATGGAAGGCGTCTGCCGCAAGTTCCTCGGCCGCAGCCCGCGCTGGTCGGGCTGGATCCCCGACGACCCGGCGGTGCCGGAGTGCGTGAACGCGCGCGCGCCCGTCGTGTCCGAGCGCCCCGACAGCCCGGCGGGCCGCGCCCTCGCCGCGCTGGCCGACCTCTTGTGGGCCGAGCTGCACGCCAAGCCGGCCTGCGGCCTCGGTCGCACGCTGACGCGCCACATCGGCCCGCGCGCGGCCGGGCTCTGACGCGCGCCGTCACGGCCCGCGTCCGTCCCCGGGGCCGACCGCCGCGCCGCCGGCCGCGCGCTCGGCGCCGCCCGCGCGATCCGCACGGTCTCCGGCGTCGGCACCGGCCGCTCGATCCGCACGGTCTCCGGCCTCGTCGTCGCCCGCGCGCTCCGCCCCGCCCGCGACGTCCCCGGGGACCTCGCCGGTCGTCCGGGCTTCCGCCGCGAAGGCCTCGCGCACGGCCGCGGCGGTGATCGGCCCGATCCCCGGCACGTCCTCCAGCGGCGCGTCCGGGCCGTTCCGCCAGCGGTGCTCGACGATCGCGAGCGCCCGCCGGACGCCGATGCCCGGCAGCGCGCGCCACTCGCGGGCGTCGGGCGGGGCCGCGTCGCGCGCCTGGGTCCAGGGGGCGGCCGGCGGCGCCGTCGGGACCGCCAGGCGCACCAGCGACAGCGCCCACCACAGCCCCGCGATCACCGCCAGCGGGCGCGGGTCCAGCGCGGACGGTCCGCGCGCGGCGGAGGGGGGTGGAGGACCCGGCGGGGGACCGGGTCCTCCGGGGGAGGCCGGGGGCGGCAGGAGACGATCGATGGGTCCGACCCCGGTCACGGCGGAGACACTTCGCACACGCGTCACGTCCGGGGAGACCGGCGCGCGGGGCGACGGTTCGCGTTCGACCCGGGTTTTTCTTCACGCCGAGGTTCCGCGAGCGGGCGGAGGACCGCTGGCCGCTCCCCCCGGGCTGGCGTAGGCTCTCCACGCCCGCATGTGTCCCGCCCCGACCCACTCCCCCGATCTGCCCGCTCCGCGCGCGGGCGCGCCGGCCCCGCTCTCCCTCGAGGAGATGGACGCCGTGCTGCGCCCCGCGCTGGCCGAGGACCTGGGCGCGGTCGACGCGGCGCGTGACCTGTCGGGGGCGAACGCCGTCCCCGCCGACGCGCGCGGTCGGGCGCGCCTGGTCGCGAAGGCCTGGGGGCGCGTGGCGGGGCTGGCGCTGTTCGCGCGCGCGTTCGAGCTGCTCGACCCGTCCGCGCGCACGACGCTCGCGGCGGCCGACGGCGACGCGGTGCAGCCCGGCAGCGAGCTGGCGACCGTCGAGGGCGACGCCCGCGCGTTGCTGGCGGCCGAGCGCGTCGCGTTGAACGTGCTGCAACGGCTGTCCGGCGTCGCGACGCGCACCGCCGGCCTGGTCGAGCGCGCCGCCGGCCGCGCGCGTGTGCTGGACACGCGCAAGACGACCCCGGGCATGCGCGCGCTCGAGCGCTACGCCGTGCGCTGCGGCGGCGGCGAGAACCACCGCTTCGGACTGTTCGACGAGGTGATGTTGAAGGAGAACCACATCGACCTCGCCGGCAGGCCGCTGGAGGACCTGATCCCCGCGGTGCGCGCGCAGGTCGGACCGACCGTGCGCATCACCTGCGAGGCGCGCGACGAGGCGGAGGCGGAAGCGGCCGCGCGCGGCGGCGCCGACGTCGTGTTGCTCGACAACCTGTCGCCCGAACGCATGAGCGCCGTCGCCCCGCGCC
>JAUHYB010000552.1 GCA_030426745.1 bacterium | reverse complement strand
GCGCGCGCGGCCTCGAACGACGCGCGCGCGCCGGCCTCGTCGCCGTCCTCGAGCTGCATCCAGCCGCGCATCACCAGCGCCGGGGCGCAGGCGGCGTCGCGCTCCAGCGCGTCCTCCAGCAGCGCCCGGCACTCGGTCCAACGCCCCAGGCGATCCATCGCCCGCGCGCCGTAGTAGGGCCACAGCGGCTCGGCCGGGTCGAGCGCGGCCGCCTGCGCGAAGCTCTCGGCCGCCGCCAGCCACAGCCCGTTGCCCTGATAGGCGGCGCCGAGCCGCGCGTGGGCGCGGGGGTCGGCGGGCGCGGCCTCGACCTCGGCGACGCGCCGGTCGACCAGGCGCCGGACGGGCGCTTCCAACGCACCGACGTCGTGCGGACGCGCAGGGGGGAACCCCGTCGGTCCGCACGCGGCCAGGAGTGCGAAGACGATCGAGAGCGGGAGGAGGCGGTCCATCGGCGACGTTCGGCCAGCGTAACGTCGCCGTTCGCGTTGCGCTCACCCCACGCGGGGCGCGCAGCGCCGCGTCGCCCCGGGCAGGGCGAGGCCCCGGTCAGCGGTTCGCGCCGGCCGCGCGCGGCTGCGGCGCGCCCGGCTCGAGCACCGCGCCGTGCCCGACCTCGACCAGCCAGGTCGAGATGCGGTCCATCGGCGTCACGAGCCCCATGTGCGGCACCACCGTCGGCCGCAGGTTCCCGTGGGTGTAGATCTTGGAGAAGATGCCCAGCAGCTCGTGGGTGCGCGCATCGAAGATGCCGCCGCCCGAGTTCCCGATGTACGTCGGCGCGCTGATCATCCAGTAGGACTCGTCGTTCACCTCGTGCGCCGTGTCCGCGATCTCGCCGTAGGTCGGGATCGGGTCGTTGCCGAGCGGACAGCCGACCGCGTAGATCGGGTCGAAGACGCCGCACTCGGCCAGGCGCTGCGGGCTGGGCAGCTGCGCGCCGTAGCGGTAGGCCTCGTCGCCGTTCATCGACAGCAGCGCGACGTCCAGCGTCGGGTCGAACTCCAGCAGGGTCGCGGTGCGGTGCCGTTCGCCGCCGTCCTGCTGGTAGAGGGTCACCGGGATCGGGCGCTCCAGCCCGTCCGCGTCCGCGAGGATGTCGCGCACGACGTGCCAGGCGGTCAGGAGGTGCGTCGTGTAGCGGCCGTCGTCGCCGCGCTTCGACGGCAGCAGCACGCCGGAACCGACGGTGCTCTCGCCGGCGAGCTGCACGGTCGGACCCATCAGCTCGTTCCACATGCGGTCGCGGTCGGGCGACGCGTCGCGGCGGAACTCGTCCAGGCTGCCGCTGGCCGCCTCGGCCAGGCTGTGCGTCTCGAGCACCGCGCGCTGCAGGTCGGTCCAGCGCGTCTCGAGCCCCGCGTCCAGCGCGGTGATGCGCCGGGTCAGGTCCTCCTCCGCCGCCGTGCGCGCGGCCGCCTCGGCGTCGGCGCGCTCGCGCTCGCGGGCCAGCTCGTCGCGGGTGGCGGACAGCTGCTGCTCCAGCGACTGCAGCACCGCGCCCAGCTCGCCGAAGCGTTCCTGGCGGCGGCGCATGCGCTCGACGTCGGCGCGCGAGCTCTCCAGCTCGGCCGCCAGCATCCCGACGCGGCGCCGCACGGCCGCGACCTCCGCGTCGTCCTGCGCCGCGCGCTGGAAGAGCCCTTCGGGGCGCGGCAGCCGGGGGAGCCCGATCCCGGCCGCGAGGCCGAGCCCGACGAGGAGGAAGAGTCGCTTGTGCATGGAGATCGCTCGAACGGCAGGACGCCGGCCCAGGGGCGGACCGGCACCCGGCCTGTTTCGACCGCGAGCGTCCGGCGAGTGGAGTCCCCCGCTTGTGCACCGCTTGCCCACGATTCGCGATTCGGCGCAAGTCGAGCACTTGCAACGCCTTGCGCGGGAGAGACGGGAGTTCTCCACAACCCCGGACGGGGTGGATCGAGCGGTTGTCCACCGCGGGCCCCCGCGGGCGCGGCGTGGTGTTCCGCAGCCCGGGTCCGGGCCCGCCGAACCTAGCGCCCGCCCGCGCCGCGCACGCGCGCGGTCAGGATGCGGTCGCCGACCTCGAGCGCGTCGAGCACCTCGCCGCCCTGCACCAGCTCGCCGAAGGCCGTGTAGCGGCCGTCGAGGTGCGGCGTCGCGCGGTGGCAGACGAAGACCTGGCTGCCGCCGGAGTCGGGGTCGGCGTTGCGCGGCATGCCGAGCGTGCCGCGGCGGAAGGGGCGGGCGGTGAACTCGCGGCGCA
>JAUHYB010000551.1 GCA_030426745.1 bacterium | reverse complement strand
TGACCCGGCCGAACCTGGCGACCGTCGGGGAGACCCCGATCGCCACGACGTCCGCCGGCGTGGTCCCGCTCGCGTCGCTGGGGACGCTGCAACGCGTGAACTCGGCGCCGCAGATCAACCGGCTGAACCGCCGCCGCGCGGTGACGCTGCAGGTCAGCCCGCCCGCGGGCATGGCCGTCGAGGACGCGATCACGAAGATCGAGGGCATCCTGGACCGCAACCGCGCGGCCGGCGTGATCCCCCCCACCGTCCTGACGACCTACACCGGCACGGCCAGCAAGCTGGCGTCGGTGCAGGAGTCGATGTTCGGCGACGGCACGATCCCCGGCACGCTCGGCAGCGCGATGGTGCTGGCCCTGATCGTCGTCTACCTCCTGATGTGCGCGCTCTTCCAGAGCTTCCTGCGCCCGCTGGTCATCATGTTCAGCGTGCCGCTCGCGACGCTCGGCGGCTTCGCGGCGCTGTACGGCATCCACGTGTGGTCGCTGATGGATCCGCACCTGCCGGTCCAGAACCTCGACATCCTCACGATGCTGGGCTTCGTCATCCTGATCGGCGTCGTGGTGAACAACGCGATCCTGATCGTGCACCAGTCGCGCAACTTCATGCTGGGCGAGGACGGCGACCCGATGCCGCCGCGCCGCGCGATCGCCGAAGCGGTGCGCAGCCGCGTGCGACCGATCTTCATGGGCTCGCTGACGTCGGTCGGCGGCATGGCGCCGCTGGTGTTCATGCCCGGCTCGGGTTCCGAGCTGTACCGCGGCCTGGGCAGCGTCGTCGTCGGCGGCCTGATCGTGTCGACGGTGTTCACGCTGATCCTGGTGCCGGCGCTGTTCGGCCTGCTGACGCAGTTGCAGGAGAAGCTGGGCATGCTGACCGAGGTCAAGGAGGTCGAGGAGAAGCGCGCGACGCGCGGCCCGGCCACCGCGGCCGCCGGCGCGTTGATCCTGGCGGTCCTCGTGCTGCCCGGCTGCGTCGGCAACGAGCCGGAGCCCTACCGCCGCACGACCCACGTCCTGCACGAGGTCGTGGACGCGCAGCTGCGCGAGCTGGGCGACGAGGAGACGCGGCCGCAGGTCCTGTCTCAGAAGCCGACGCGCGTCGAGGAGACGCTGTCCGACAGCATCGACGAGCTGGAGGCCGAGGGCGGCCCGCAGTCGCTCGAGTCGATGGACCTCCAGGTCCCCGCCCCGCTCGACGGGATGGCGGACCGCCGCCGCACGGTCGACCTGCGCTGGGTCGTGAACACCGCGACGACCAACAACCTGGCCGTGCAGTTCTCGCGCGAGCAGGTCGAGGTCGACCGCGAGGGCTACAAGATCGAGGCCGCGGTCTTCGACCCGACGCTGTTCTCCGACCTCGAGGTCGGGACCGACGACGTGCCGACGATCGTGCCGAACATCGGCGGCATCCCGCTGGGCACCGGCGAGTCGGTCGAGGACCGCGCCGTCGTGCGCGCCGGCGTGCGCCAGATGATCGAGACCGGCGGCAGCCTCGAGGCGTCGACCGGCCTGCGCTGGGCCGACAACCGCACCAGCGGCATCGCGTACTCGCCCGACCCCTCGTACCGCACCGACCTGGCGCTCGTGTTCACGCAGCCCCTGCTGCAAGGGCGCGGCAGCGAGGTCACGCTGGCCGAGCTGAACCTGCGGCGCAACCAGTACGAGCGCTCGGAGCAGGTGCTGCGCCAGGACCTGTCGTTGGTGATGGAGGCCGCCGAGAACGCGTACTGGGACCTCGTCGAGGCCTGGCGCGTGCTGGCGATCCAGCAGCAGCTGACCGAGCGCGGCGAGGAGGTCGAGCGCGTGCTCGGCGAACGCCGCGCGTTCGACGCGACGCCCGCCGAGTACTCGGACGCGCTCGCGACCGTCGAGTCGCGCCGCGCGAACCTGGTGCGCGCGCAACGCGTCGTCGGCCTGGCGTCCGACCGCCTGAAGCAGCTCCTGAACGACCCCGAGCTGCCGCTGATCGGCGAGGAGTTGCTGGTCCCCAGCGAGGCGCTCGAGGCGGACCCCTTCGAGTACGACCTGCGACGCCTCATGCTCACCGCGGTGCGCCAGCGCCCCGAGGTGCAGTCCGCCGTCCTCTCGATCGAGGACACCGAGCTGCGCGGAAAGGTCGCGGCGAACCTGACCGACCCGATCCTCGACCTGCGCGTCGGCGCGACCGTGATCGGCCAGGACGGGTCCGCGGGCGGCAGCTACGAGGGCTGGTGGGACGACGAGCA
>JAUHYB010000094.1 GCA_030426745.1 bacterium | reverse complement strand
GTGCTCCCACGAGCGAACGGCCGGGACGTGGAGGAAGCTCGATCGTGCACCCGCGAAGCCCTCGTCCGGCGTGTAGGTCAGGAGCGCGCGGCCGGCGAAGGGCACCGCGACCGCGTACGTTCCGTCCTCGCCGACCGCCGCGGTGGTGGGCAGCGCGAGGCCGCGACCCTCCGGCTGGAAGATCAGGTGACCGCCGGACACGGGCGCGCCGCCCCGACGCACCACGCCGTGCACGTGCACGGGGTCCGTGGCGGGCGGCGGCGCGAGCGTGACCTCGGCGACGTCGCCTTCGGCGAGCTCCACGACCTGTTGCATGAGGAACGGCGTGGGGGCCGCGTCCCCCGACCGATCCGGCGGTCTCGCGATCAGGGTGTAGGCGCCCGGCGCCAGGCCCTCGAAGCGGAACCCGCCGCGTTCGTCGGTCACCGTGTTCTCGTAGCGACCGAGCGCGTGCGCCGAGAGGTGCACGTGCACCGCCGCGGTGGCCGCGCCGCTCGCGTCGGTGACGACTCCGTGGATCTCCGCGCCGCGCCGCAGCGAGATCACGAGGTCCTCGCGCGCCTCACCGACGCCGAGTTCGACGCCCAGGGTCGCGCTCTCCATCCACATCGAGTGATCGACGGCGACCTCGTAGCTGCCCGGCGGCAGGTCGACGAAGTGGAAGCGCCCGTCGTCGTCCGTCGTGGCGGGCTCGTTCTCGCCGTGGAACGGCGTCGAGAGGTACGGTCGATCGTCCTCCGCCGGCCGCGTCGCGTACACGAGCGCATCCGCGACCGGCGCGCCGTCCGGGTCCAGCACGACGCCCGCGATCCGCGCGCCGGCGACGAGGGTCACGTCGACCGTCGCGCCGTTCGTGTTCTCGACGAGGAGCGGCGCGTCCTGCTGCGAGTACCCCTCCGCCTCGACGCGGACCTCGTGCCAGCCCTTGCGCGCGCTCGGCAGGTGATACACGCCGAACTCGTCGGGATCGGTCGACTCCAGGCCGGCCGCCTCCGTGGCGTAGACGTCGTCGTTCCAGGAGTGGTCCGCGTCCGGGCCCAGGACGAAGTCCGCGCGAACTCGCGCGTCGTGGACCGCGGCCCCGCTCGCGTCCGTGACGCGCACGCCGAGGCCCGGCGGCGGCTCGACGACGAGCTCGAGCGCCTCGCCGTTCGCGGGGACCGGCCCGGTCCACGCGCGCAACGGCTGCCCGGGCTGGGGGAACCACGCGACCTGCACGTAGTACTCGCCGCGGAAGACCCCGCTGATCTCGAAGAGACCGTCCTCGTCGGCGGCGGCGTCGCCCTCCATTCGGCCGAACGCGTTCGGCTCGTCGGAGGACCGGCCGCCGAGCAGGATCGGTCGATGATCCGCGCGCACGTCCGCGCCCGCCGCCGGTTCGCCGTTCGGCTGCACGATGCGCCCGCGCAGGACGCCGCCGCGGGGCAGGCGCAGCTCGAGCCCGCTGAACTCGTCGCCGTCCGCGACCTCGAACGGGTCGGGCGCGGTCGACAGCCATCCGTCCTTCGTCGCGCGCAGCTCGCCCGTGCCGGCCGCCGCGCCGTGCAGCGTGAAGCGCCCCAGCGCGTCGGTGGTGGTCTCGCGCGGGACCTCGCCGAACGGGCGCGCCCGCTTGGGCGTGCCCCACTCGACGACCGCGTCGGCGATCGGCTCGCCGGTGTCCGCGTCGGTCACGACGCCCGACAGTCGGGCGCCGGACGCGAAGCGCGCGTCGAGCACCGTCGCGACCCCGCGTTCGACCTCGAAGGGGCCGAGCTCGACGGGCGTCCACCGCTCCGGCGTCGCGCGGAAGGTCCAGGTGAGGTCGTCGCGGACGCCGCCGAAGACGACGACGCCATTCGCGTCGGTGCGCGCGAAGCGCACGCGGTCCGGGTCGGTGTGGATGTTCGGGCCCGACGTGCGCCGGCCCTCCAGTACGCACGGGATGCCCTCCAACGCCTGGGCGTCGGCGTCGATCACCGGCGGCGCCAGCGTCACTTCGACCATCGAGCGCAGCTGCGCGTCGAGCGTCACGGTCGGGCTCCCGGACACGACCTTCGAGTGGCGCAACGCGATCCAGCGCGCGTCGAGCCACAGCTGCGTCGGCGCGCGCGGGGAGCGGTGCACGACGAAGCGCCCGTCCTCGACGGGGACGCGGTGCAGGCCGTCTCGGCCGTCGGCGATCGCGCGGTCCCAGGACAGCGGACCCATTTTCTCCTTCGTCGCGAGCACCCAGACGCCGACGTCCTCGGCGGGGGCGCGAGCGGGCGCCTTCAGGACGCCCTCGATCGCGTCGCTCGCGAGCGGCGTGGAGGTGTCGACGACGGCACGCGCGTCGGGCGCGTCCGGGTCCGTGGAGGACGCGTCGACCTGCGTCGGTCGATGTCGCGCCGGCGAGTCGTGCGGCGCTGTCCGCTGCCTTTCGGCGCGGCCGTGGTCGTCTCCCCGCGCATCGGCGATCGCGCTCGACGCGGGGGCCCCGCGCCGATTCGCGTACCACGTCGCGCCGGCGGCGACGAGGAACAGGGCGAAGAGGACGATCAGCAGGCGGCGCATGGGGGCTCCGGGAACGAGCGTGCGAGCGGGGAGGCGCGGCGCTACGCGGCGGCCCGACGCTTCATTCTCGCGGAAGACGGTCGCACGTCCAGCGAGGGCGACCGGACCGCGCCTCTCGGACGCGATGCGCGACCTAGCGCCCGTCCAGCGCCCACTCCACCGGCGCGTCGCCCCCGCGCCAGTCCAGCGCGCGCGTGCGCGTCGTCCCGTCGGCGAGCGTGGCTTCCAGGCGGTACTCGCCCGGCGGCAGCGCGCCCAGGTCGTAGGTCGCGCGGGCGGCCGCGTCGCGGGCGAGCGCGCGGTCGAAGGCGCCGGCGGACGCGCGCTCGACGCCCGCGCCGTCGATCACGCGCAGCGCGACCCACGCCGGCGCGCCGTCCTTCGTGGCGCGCACGACCAGCGACGGCGCGGCCTCGTAGCGCAGGTGGATCACCTCGTAGCCTCGGTCCTCGGCGTCGATCGACACCGCCGCCGTGACGCCGGCGCGGCCGACGGCTTCGATCGTCAGTGGAACGAGCGGGACGTCGCGGACCTGGTGGATGCCCGCGAGCGAGGTGCTCTCGCGCACGAGCTTGACGATCCGGCCCGCGGCGTCGCGCACGACGAGGCGACCGAATTCGTCGTGCGGGGCGCCGTCCAGCGTCACGTAGAGGGTGCGCCCCGCGCGCACCGTGACGACGACGCCCTCCGTCGCGCGGCCGTCCTCGACGAGGACCTCGCCGGTGACGCCGTAGGTCGGGCGCGGGAGCGAGTTCATCCCGGGCGGCGGGCGATCGGACGACGACGCGACCAGCTCGTACTCGCCGGCCGGGAGCCCCTCGAAGGTGAACTCGGGTCGGGCCGCGAGCGCGTGCTCGACGAACACCGAGCCCTGTTGCAGCGCGGGACCTCCTGTCGCGCGCAGCGTGAGCGCCACCACGTCGGCGTCGATGTCGCCCTCGATCACGACGCGGCCGGACACCGCGCCGGTGCCGGGCGCCAGCTCCAGGTCGACGCGGTGCTCGCGCTCGTCCGGCAGCGCGATCGCGCGCGTGACGGTCCCCAGCGTGAACGTGCCGAGCCCGGACCACGCGCTGACCGCGCTCGGCCCCTCGGCGGCGAACGCGAGCACGCCGCGCCCGGGCGCGGGCACCGTCAACTCGTAGGACCCCGCGTCGCCGAGCGTCGTCGCGAACACGTGCTCCGGGAACGAGCCGTCGTCGGGCAGGTACGCGACGCATCCGCCCCGCGCCGGCGCGCCGCCGCGCGTCACGCGGCCGTGCAGCCGCAGCGTCGCGCCGCGCGAGCCGCCCAGGACGACGCCGCGCACGTCCGCCCCGTCGACGACGACCCGGGCGCGGTGGAGGAGGTGTCCCATCCACTCGGCGGGTGAGGAAGGGAATTGGTTCAGGTCGATGACCGGCGACGGAGGCGCCACCACGACTCTCGCGGACAGGGCGTACTCCCCGTCGTCGAGGCCCTCGAAGGCGAAGCGTCCGCTCCTGTCCGTGAGAGCCCAGTCGTGGACCGCGCGGCTCCTGCTGAGCAAGGAGCGACCGCCTCCGGGGAAGTACGGCGCCAGGAGCACCCTCACGCCGGACCGCGGTCGGTCGTGCTCGTCGAGCGCGACGCCGTACACGCCGCGGCCTCGTCGGTAGGACAGCACGAGTCCGTCGACTACGCCGTCCGCGTGGAGCTCGACCTCGAGCACGTCGCCGTTCAGCCACGAAGCGCTCTGCGGCGCGCCCTCGATCGGCGCCTCGCACCACAACCGCGCGCGCCCGGCGGGCAGCCGGGAGCGGAAGCGGCCGCGCTCGTCGGCGTGGAAGAGGCGCGAGCGATCGCCGGCGTTCAGGAGTCGCGAACCACGGCGCAGGACCGCGGCCGCCTGCGCGTCCGCCGCGAAGCGGATCCTCGCGCCGGGCACCGGCACGCCGTCCGGGTCGAGGACCACCCCCGCGACGTTCGGCCGCCGGGGCAGGACGTAGTACAGCTCGTTCTCGCCGGGCTCCAGCCGCACCGGGCGCTCGAACGGGTCGTGCGCGACGGAGTGGACGTGCAGCGTCCAGCGGCCCGGCGCGAGGTCCGACCCGGTGTAGCGGGCCGCGGCGGCGTCGAACGCGAGCGAGACGGACGCAGCGGCCTTCGACTCCTCGGCGGCGCCTTCGCCCTCACCGACCACGCGCGGCCGCAGCTCGGCGCGCGCGCCCGTGACGTCCCGCTGCGCGTGGTCGACCAGCCGCAGCGCCAGGCTCGCGGGACCCGCGGCGGCGAGCGCGTCTTCGCGCGCCGTCGGCGTCGAGTCGCCCGCCGGCGCCGCGCTCGCGGGGCGCAGGAGGTCGGGCGCTTCGAGCGGCGTCGCGTCGCCCGATCGGCGCGTCACCGTGCTCTCTTCCGGAGCTTCGACGGGCGCGTCGCGGCCGCTGCCGCCGGTGAACCACAGGCCGCCGACCACGGCCGCCGTGAGCGCGACGGCGACGACGAGCAGCGGCGCGAGCGAGCGGCGGGGGCGCGTGGGGCGGGGGCGCATCGGGGGCGGGCCGCGGGGGAGCGGCGCGACCAGTCTAACGGCCCGTACGCCGGCGCGGCGGCGGCGGGTCGCGCGGTCGGCTCGGCGCGCGTCGGCCCTTTCCGCTGGGGCCCCGGGCGGCAGCCGCTACACTCTTCGCCCTCCAAGAGGAACGGCATGAGCGACGAGACGAGACCTGACGGATCCGGCACCCCCACGAGCGCCGGGAGCGCCGACGCCGCCGCCTGGCGCGAGCGGACCTACGCGCCGGCCGTGGAGCGCTTCGGCGAGCGGCGCGCGAGCTTCGCGACCTCGAGCGGGATCGAGCGCGCGCCGCTGTACGGGGACAGCCCCGGCGGCGCGCCCGGCGAGTACCCGTTCACGCGCGGCGTGCAGCCCACGATGTACCGCGGGCGGCTGTGGACGATGCGCCAATACGCGGGCTTCACCAGCGCGCGGGAGACGAACAAGCGCTTCCACCTGTTGCTGGAGCGCGGGCAGACGGGGCTGTCGACGGCCTTCGACCTGCCGACGCAGATCGGTTACGACTCGGACGATCCGCTGGCGCGGCCGGAGGTCGGGCGCGTGGGCGTGCCGATCAACTCGCTCTACGACATCGAGCTCCTGTTCGACGGCATCCGCCTGGACCAGGTCTCGACGTCGATGACGATCAACGCGACGGCGTGCTTCCTGCTGGCGGGCTACGTCGCGCTGGCGCGGCGCCAGGGCGTCGACTCGCAGGCGCTGCGCGGCACGGTGCAGAACGACATCCTGAAGGAGTACGCGGCGCGCGGGAACTACCGCTTCCCCGTCGGTCCCTCGGTGCGGCTCACGACCGACCTGATGGCGTTCTGCGCGGCCGAGGTGCCCAGCTGGAACACGATCAGCATCTCGGGCTACCACATCCGCGAGGCGGGCTCGACGGCGGTGCAGGAGCTGGCGTTCACCTTCTCGAACGCGAAGAGCTACGTGCGCGCGGCGATCGAGGCGGGCCTCGCGGTCGACGACTTCGCGCCGCGCCTGTCGTTCTTCTTCAACGCGCACAACGACCTGTTCGAGGAGGTCGCGAAGTTCCGCGCCGCGCGACGCATCTGGGCGCGGATGATGCGCGAGGAGTTCGGCGCGAAGAGCCCGAAGAGCTGGATGCTGCGCTTCCACACGCAGACGGCGGGTTCGATGCTGACCAGCCAGCAGCCGGAGAACAACGCCGTGCGCGTGACGGTCCAGGCGCTGGCCGCGGTGCTGGGCGGCACGCAGTCGCTGCACACGAACGGGCGCGACGAGGCGCTGTCGCTGCCGACCGAGGCGTCGGCGCAGCTGGCGCTGCGCACGCAGCAGATCCTGGCGCAGGAGTCCGGCGTCGCGGACGTGATCGACCCGCTGGGCGGCGCGCCGTACATCGAGGAGCTGACCGACGAGGTCGAGCGGCGCGCGCTGGACCTGATCGCCGAGGTCGACGCCCGGGGCGGCAGCGTCGCCGCGATCGAGGCGGGCTTCGTGCAGCGCGAGATCCACCGCTCCGCGATGCAGTGGCAGCGCGAGGTCGAGCGCGGCGAGCGCACGATCGTCGGCGTGAACGACTACCGCGTGGAGGAACAGCCGCCGGAGATCTTCCGGCCCGACGACTCCGCGCGCGAGGAAGTGCTGCGCGACCTCGAGAAGGTCCGCGCCGACCGCGACGAGGCCGCGGTGCGCGCCGGGCTCGACGCGATCGACGTCGCCGCGCGCGAGGGCACGAACCTGATGTACCCGATCCTCGAGGCCGTCGACCGCTACGCCACGCTCGGCGAGGTCTGCGGCCTGCTCGAGGCTCGCTTCGGCAAGTACCGCGCCCCGGAGGTGCTCTAGTGACCGCTCCCGAATCACTGCAGGGCGTCGTGCGCGGCCTGCACCACGTCGCGATCGTCGTCCCGTCGATCGCGGACGCGCGCGGCAACTACGAGGGGCTCGGCATGACCGCCGGCGACCCCGAGTACGTCGCGGACCAGAAGGTGAACGTGCTCGTCTGCATGGCGGGGGACCAGCGCATCGAGCTGGTCGAGCCCGCCGCGGACGACTCGCCGGTCGCCGGCTTCCTCGCGAAGCGCGGCGGCGGGCTGCACCACCTGGCGTTCCGCGTCGACGACTGCGCGCGCGCGATCGAGACGCTGATGGCGCGCGGCCTGCGCATGATCGACGAGGCCCCGCGCCCCGGCGCGCACGGCACGACGATCGCCTTCGTCCACCCCAAGGCCACCGGCGGCGTCCTGATGGAGCTCGTCGAAGAGCCCGCCGGGCACTGATCCCCGACCCCCGAGAAGACCCCCAGCGATGACCCAGGAAACTCCTCTCGAGCGGCTGCACCGCATGCGCGAAGCGACGCTCGTCGGCGGCGGCGAGAAGCGCATCGCCGCACAACACGCCAAGGGCAAGCTGACCGCGCGCGAGCGCATCGACCTGTTCCTGGACGACGGATCGTTCGTCGAGCTCGACCGCTTCGTCACGCACCGCTGCACCGACTTCGGCATGCAGGAACAGCAGGTCCTGGGCGACGGCGTCGTGACCGGCCACGGCACGGTCGACGGCCGGCCGGTGTACGTGTTCAGCCAGGACTTCACGGTCTTCGGCGGCTCGCTGTCGGAGACGCACGCCGAGAAGATCTGCAAGGTCATGGACATGGCGACCAAGGTCGGCGTGCCCATCGTCGGCCTGAACGACTCGGGCGGCGCGCGCATCCAGGAGGGCGTGAACAGCCTCGGCGGCTACGCGGAGATCTTCTGGCGCAACACGCGCGCGTCGGGCGTCGTGCCGCAGATCAGCGCGATCGTCGGCCCGTGCGCCGGCGGCGCCGTGTACAGCCCGGCGATCACCGACTTCATCGCGATGGTGGACCGCACCTCGTACATGCACATCACCGGGCCCGACGTGGTCAAGACGGTGACGCACGAAGAAGTGACCTCCGAGGACCTCGGCGGCGCGTCGGTGCACATGGAGAAGTCGGGCGTCGCGCACTTCGTCTCGCCGGACGGCAAGGCGTGCATGATGCTGCTGCGGCGGCTGCTGTCGTACCTGCCGCTGAACAACGCCGAGGACGCGCCGTTCGTCCCGACCGACGACCCCTCGGACCGCGAGGACGTGCTGCTGGACGAGCTCGTGCCCGAGGACTCGGCCAAGCCGTACGACATGAAGGCGGTCATCGAGCGCGTCGTCGACTCGGACTCCTTCCTGGAGGTGCAGGAGGGCTTCGCGCGCAACCTGGTCATCGGCTTCGCGCGCCTCGGCGGCCACGTGGTCGGCGTCGTCGCGAACCAACCCGCGGTGCTCGCCGGTTGCCTCGACATCGACGCGTCGGTGAAGGGCGCGCGCTTCATCCGCTTCTGCGACGCCTTCAACATCCCGATCGTCACCTTCGAGGACGTGCCCGGCTTCCTGCCCGGCACCGACCAGGAGTACGGCGGCATCATCCGCCACGGCGCGAAGCTCTTGTACGCCTACTGCGAGGCGACCGTGCCGAAGCTGACCGTCATCACGCGCAAGGCCTACGGCGGCGCGTACGACGTGATGGGGTCGAAGCACATCCGCGCCGACGTGAACGTCGCGTGGCCCGGCGCGATGGTCGCCGTGATGGGCGCCGCCGGCGCGGCGAAGATCATCCACCGCCGCGAGATCATGGCGGCGGACGACCCCGCGGCGGTCGAGAAGCTGCGCACCGACGAGTACGAGGAGACCTTCAACAACCCGTACTTCGCGGCCAGCCGCGGCTTCATCGACGACGTGATCGAGGCGCGCCGCACGCGCCCGTACCTGATCCGCGCCCTCGGCCTGCTGAAGAGCAAGCACGAGGACAAGCCGGTCCGCAAGCACGGCAACGTGCCGCTCTAGGAGGCGCCTCGAGATGTTCGACCGCATCCTGATCGCGAACCGCGGCGAGATCGCGCTGCGCGTCATCCGCACCGCGCGCGAGCTCGGCATGGAGACGATCGCCGTCTACTCCGACTTCGACCGCGACGCGCTGCACACGCGCATGGCGCACGTCGCCGTGCCGCTCGGCGGCTCGCTGCCGTCGGAGAGCTACCTCGTCGCCGACAAGATCCTGGCCGCCGCGAAGGAGACCGGCGCGCAGGCGATCCACCCCGGCTACGGCTTCCTGTCCGAGAACGCCGCCTTCGCGCGCGCCGTCGAGGACGCGGGCATCGCCTGGGTCGGCCCGCCGGCGAGCGCGATCGAGGTGATGGGGGACAAGATCGAGTCCCGCCGCGCGATGCAGGAGGCCGGCGTGCCCGTCGTGCCCGGCATCGTCGACCCGATCGACGACGCGGAGGCCGCGGTCGGCATCGCCGAGGAGATCGGGTACCCGATCGCCATCAAGGCGGCGGCCGGCGGCGGCGGCAAGGGCATCCGCGTGGTGCGCGAGCCGTCCGAGATGAAGGGCGCCTTCCGCACGGCGTCCGGTGAGGCGGTGTCGGCCTTCGGCGACGGCCGCCTGTACATGGAGCGCTACCTCGACCGCGGCCGGCACATCGAGGTGCAGGTCATGTTCGACGCGCACGGGAACGGCGTGCACTTCGGCGAGCGCGAGTGCTCGATCCAGCGGCGCCACCAGAAGCTCCTGGAGGAGTGCCCGTCCGTCGTCGTCGACGAGGAGCTGCGGCAGCGCATGGGCGACGTCGCGCTGCGCGCCGGCCACGCGGTGAACTACCGCGGCGCCGGCACGGTCGAGTTCCTCTACATGGACGGCGAGTTCTACTTCCTGGAGATGAACACGCGCCTGCAGGTGGAGCACCCGGTAACCGAGATGGTGACCGGCGTCGACCTGGTGCGCGAACAGCTGCGCGTCGCCGCGGGCGAGCCGCTCGGCTACGACCAGGACGCGGTGACGATGCAGGGGCACTCGATCGAGGTGCGCATCAACGCCGAGGACGTGCCCGCCGGCTTCCTGCCGTCGACCGGTACGGTGCACAACCTGCGCACGCCCGGCGGGCCGTGGGTGCGCGTCGACTCGTGCCTCTACCGCGGCCTGGAGGTCGGCCTGAACTACGACCCGATGCTGGCGAAGATCATCGTCTGGGGGCCGGACCGCGGCGTCGCGATCGCGCGCATGAAGCGCGCGCTCGAGGAGCTGAACGTCGGCGGCGTGCGCACCAGCACGCCGGCCGCGATGGCCGTCCTGGAGGAGCCGCGCTTCGTCGAGGGCGACTTCGACACGAAGTTCCTCGAGTCGCTCGACCTGTCCAAGGCGCGCGGGGGCTTCTCGAAGCTCGCCGCCGCCGCCGCTGCGCTGCACCGTCGCAACCAGGCGCGTCGCTCCGCGCTGTCCGCCGACGCGTCTTCGCGCCGCGGGTGGGTCCAGCGCTACCGCGGCTCGCTGACCGACCACGTCCGCCGCGCGGCCTCGCCCGAGGAGACCTCCCGATGAAGTACTACGTCGACGTGAACGGCACCGAGCACGAGGTCGTGCTGACCGAGCGCCTGGGCGAGCTGACCATCGAGGTGGACGGCGAGGTCCTCGACGCGGACTACCACGAGGTCGACCAGCTGGGGCAGGCGCACCTCCTGTGCGACGGGAAGTCGTTCGCGGTGTCCGTCGAGGGCGACGACACGCGCGTCGCCGTGACGATCGCGGGCCACGTCTACGACATCGAGATCGAGGACGAGCGCGAGCGCGCCGCCCACGCCGCGGAGCGCGAGGCCGCGAAGCGCGGCGGCGTCGTGAAGGCGGTGATGCCCGGCGTCGTCGTCGAGCTGCTGGTCGCGCCCGGCGACGAGGTGCAGGAGGGGCAGCCGCTCCTGATCCTCGAGGCGATGAAGATGCAGAACGAGATCGAGGCGACGACGGACGCGGTCGTGGAGGCCGTGCACGTGAAGGCGGGGGAGGCGGTGGCGTCGGGCGCGCCGCTGGTGACGCTCGCCGGCCGGGAGTAGCCGCCTCGACGGGACCACGGTGCCGCGCCTCGACAGGACTACGGTGCCAGGCACCTTCCTCCGGAATAGCGGACCAGGGGTGGGAGCCGCCTCCGGCGGCTCCCACCCCTGG
>JAUHYB010000093.1 GCA_030426745.1 bacterium | reverse complement strand
CAGCCGTCGCCGCGCCTTGCGGGCCAGCTTCACCAGCTCGGCGCGCGTCGCCTCCAGCTCGGGCTCGAGCCTGGGCTGCGCCGGCACCAGCACCAGGTCGCACCCGGCGGGCAGCGCGTGCTGCTCCAGCCGGAACGCCTCGCGGAACACGCGCCGCACGCGGTTCCGCCGCACGGCCGACTTCCACACCGACTTGCCGACCGACAGGCCGAGGCGCGCGTGGTCCAACCCGTTCTCGTGGACGACCACCATCAGGATCGAGCCGCGCGCGCGGCTGCCGCGGCGGAACGCGCGCCCGAAGTCGGCGGGACTCCGGACGTGTTGGTGGCGGCGGAAGCGGAGCGTCATGGGGGGCTCGCGGGACTGTCGCGGTCCCGGGAAGCCCACTAGAATACGCGGCGAAGATGGAGGAGCGAAAGCACCGGAACCGCATCGGAGGCGACTGGGTCGAGTCGGCGGCCGGACTGACGCACGAGGTGGCGACCGCCGGCGGAGACGTCGTCGGGTCCTGGCCGCGTTCGGGCGAGTCCGACCTCGACGCCGCCCTGGCCGCGGCGAACGCGGTCACCAAGTCCTGGCGCGAGACGCGCCACGGCCTGCGCGTGGGCCTCTTGCGCCAGGGCCTGGAGGAGGTCGTGCGCGCCCGCTCGATCGACGAGGGCTTCGCGCGTCGCCTCGGGCTCGACGCCGCCGACTGCGTGCGCTACCGCCGACAGGCGTTCCGGCGCGGCGACGCGGTGCTGCGCCACGCGGCGGGCGCGGTGCCGGCGCGCGGCGTGGCGCTGGTGCGCGTCGACGCGCGCGCCGCCGTGGGCGGGCTGGTCGAGGAGCTGTTCACGCCGCTCGCCAGCGGGCTGCCGACGCTGCTGCTGTCCGATCCGCTGATGCCCTTCCTGGCCGACGAGATGTGCCTGGCGCTGGAGCGCGCGGGCCTGCCGCCGGGCGTGCTCGGCGTGCTTCACGACGACGGCATGACGGTGCTGCGCGCCGCGGCCGCGCGCCCCGACGTGGTGCGCGTGCGGGTGCGCGGGACGCGGCGCTGGATCGACGCGGCGCGCGAGGCCGACGCGCGGCGCGAGTCGACGCCGCGGCCCGAGGAGGGCTTCGGCGCCGGCGTGCGCGCCGACGAGCTGCCGCGGGTCGTCGGGCGCGAGCTCGTCGACCGCACCTTCGTCGTGCGCTCGGGATCCGACCCCGACGGCGCGGCCGAGGAGGTCGTGCGCCGGGCCTTCGGCGCGCTCGAGTCCTGGTCCGGCCAGGCCGAGGGCAGCGTCGGCCGGGTCCTCTGCCACCAGCGGATCTTCTCGCGCTTCACCGAGGCGCTCCTGGCGACCCTGGACGAGCTCGTGGGCGAGGGGGGCGGCCTGCCCGCCCTGGACCCCGAGCTGTGGGACGAGCGCGCGGAGCGCCTCTCCCTGGGCCTGGACGAGGGCGCGACGCTGATCCGCGGGGAGCCCGCGGGGTCGCGCCGCCCCCGCCGGGACGCTATCCTGGCGCCTTCGGTGTTCACCAACGCGGAACCCCGGATGCGCCTGGCGCACCCCGGAGCCCCGTCCGGCGTGCTGGTCCTGCTCCGCAGCAAGGACGACGCACAGGCCGCCGACCTGGCGGACGAGCTGGACGCCGGCCCGTCGGCCTAGGGCCTCCCGGCGCCGTCCGGGGGCTTCCGGGCGGGCCGGCGCCGGGGTCACGGCCGGGCTCGCCTGCAGGTCGCGGACCGCCCGAGCCGGGACGCCGAGCTTCCCCGCACCAGCCACCGCAGCCGGGTTCCGAGAGCCCGACGACCCGATCACCGCGTCCGCGGGCCGCGACCGCCCCGGGCGGCCGCGCGCGACGCCGACACACGACCACACCCTCCGAGACCGACGCCCCCGACTGCCAGCAGGAGCGACCCATGACCGATCCCAAGAACGTCCACTCCGTCCTCGCCAAGCACCAGCTGGCGGACGGCTTCCCGATGGTGCTCGACCTCGAGCGCTCCCACGGCGTGTGGCTGCACGACGCCGCGAGCGGCCGCGAGTACCTCGACTGCTTCACCTGCTTCGCCAGCTGGCCGATCGGCTACCGCCATCCGATGATGGACGACAAGGCGTTCCAGGAGGAACTGCTGGTCGCCGCGACGAACAACCCGGCGAACTCGGACCTCTACACGACGTCGATGGTCGACTTCGTCGAGGCCTTCGCCACGCGCGTCACGCCCGCGGACTACCCGCACCACTTCTGGGTGGCCGGCGGCGCGCTCGCCGTCGAGAACGCGCTGAAGACGGCGTTCGACTGGAAGGCGCACAAGGTCGGCACGGACCAGGTGCACGACGGCAACGACCTGGTCGTGATCCACTTCCGCCAGGCGTTCCACGGCCGCAGCGGCTACACGATGAGCCTGACGAACACCGACCCGACGAAGGTCGAGCTGTTCCCGAAGTTCGCCTGGCCGCGCGTGCACAACCCGGCGTGCCGCTTCGACCTGGACGGCAACCTCGTGGACGGCGTCGAGGCCGACGAGCAGCGCTCGATCGACGAGATCAAGGCCGCCTTCGCGAAGCACGCGGGCCGCGTCGCCTGCATCATCATCGAGCCGATGCAGGGCGAGGGCGGCGACAACCACTTCCGCCCCGAGTTCCTGCAGGCCCTGCGCGACCTGTGCGACGAGAACGAGGCGCTGCTCGTGTTCGACGAGGTCCAGACGGGCTTCTTCGGCTCCGGCAAGCCGTGGCTGTGGCAGACCAAGGGCGTGAAGCCCGACGTCGTCAGCTTCGGCAAGAAGTCGCAGGTGTGCGGCATCTACGCCAACGAGCGCGTCGACGACGTGAAGGACAACGTCTTCCGCCGCTCGAGCCGCATCAACTCGACCTGGGGCGGCAACCTCGTCGACATGGTGCGCTCGCGCCGCTTCATCGAGATCATCGAGCAGGAGAAGCTGGCCGACAACGTCGCCGCGCAGGGCGACCGCATGATCGCGGGCCTGCGCGCGCTGGCGCAGGACAAGGGCGGCTTCGACAACGTGCGCGGCGTCGGCTCGCTCGTCGCCTTCGACGTCGAGGACGGCAAGCAGCGCGACGCGCTGCTGGGACGCATGCGCGACCAGGCGCTGCTGGCCCTGCCGTGCGGCGCGCGCTCGGTGCGCTTCCGCCTGCCGCTCGTCATCTCCGCCGAGGAGGTCGACAAGGCGCTCGAGATGGTCGCCAACGCGCTGCCGGCGAAGGTCCAGGCGTAGCGCGCGACCGACGACGCGGACCGCGGGAACGCGGGCCGCGAGAACGCGACGCGGCGCGTTCGGCGAGCTTCGCCGGGCGCGCCGCGTCCGTGTAGCGGGGGGCCGTCGGAGCGGGCGCGGGGCGCCGGAGAGCGAGCGGGAGGGAGAGCCGGACCGTCCGCCGTGCAGCGCGGTGCTGTCCGCCGTGCCGCACGGTTGCCGTTGCCGTGCGACGCGGGGCGCGCCCCGCTCAGCCCGCCGCGTGGCGCACGCGCAGCTGGCCGCAGGCGGCGTCGCTGTCCATGCCGCGCGACCAGCGCACGGTCGCGACGCAGCCCGCTTGCTCGAGCGCGGCGCGGAAGCCCTCGACGTCGTCGGGGGCGGGGCGGTGGTAGGCGTCGCCTTGGACGGGGTTGTAGGGGATCAGGTTGACCGTGCAGCGCTTGCCGGCGAGGCGGCGGGCCAGCGCGCGGGCGTGGTCGGGCGTGTCGTTCGTGCCGCCGAGCAGGACGTACTCGTAGGTGACCTCGCGGCCCGTCACGTCGAACCAGTGGTCGGCGGCGGCGATGACCTCGTCGATCTGCGTGCCCTTCATCGCGGGGACCAGCTCGTCGCGCTGGTCGTCGAAGGGCGTGTGCAGGCTGATGGCGAGCTGGAAGCGCGGGTTCGCCTCGGCCGCGCGGCGCAGGCGCGCGGGGAAGCCGACCGTGGACACGGTGATCTTGCGCGCGCCGATGCCCATCTCGTCGTGCACGACGTCGAGGGCGCGCACGAGGTGGTCCAGGTTCAGCAGCGGCTCGCCGATGCCCATGACCACCGAGCGCGACAGCGGGCCGATCGCGCGGCCGCGGACGTACTGCTCGATGATCTCGTGCGCCTCGAGGTTCCGCACCAGGCCCAGGCGGCCGGAGGCGCAGAAGGGGCAGGCGACCGGGCAGCCGACCTGCGAGGAGACGCACAGCGTGGCGCCCTTCGGCGAGTCGGCGCGGCGCGGCGGGATGTAGACGGTCTCGACCGTCGCCTCGTCGCCGTCGCCGCGGGGGAAGCCCAGCAGCAGCTTGGTCGTGCGGTCGCGCGCCGTGCTGCGGTCGACCTCGCGCGAGGACAGGATCGGCGCCGTCTCGGCCAGCGCCTCGCGCAGCGCGGTCGGCAGCGACGTCATCGCGGCGTAGTCGAGCACGCCCTGGCCGAAGACCTGCTCGCGCACGATGCGCGCGTGGAACGGCTTGCCGCCCAGGCCGACGACGTGCGCGGTCCACTCCTCCGGCGTGTACGCCGGCATGGTGACGGGCGCCGCGTCGGTCATTCGCCCTGCGTCGCGGCCACGAGCGCGCGCTGCACCTCGCGCGCGACGCGGCGCGCGTCGTCGAGGCTGGGCGGGTTCGCGCCGCCGACGGCGCGGTGCCCGCCGCCGCCGTAGGTCTCCATCAGCTCGCCGACGTGCAGCCCGCGCTCCGGCGGGTTCCACGGGTTCTCGCCGCAGGTGATGTGGAAGCCCGAGCGCGTCGGGATCACGCCGACGGCGTAGACGACGTCCGGGTGGTGGTAGAAGGGCGCGAAGCGCTCGCGCCGGATCTTCGACGAGGACGCGTCGTACAGGAGCACGCCGTCGGTCTTGTCGATGACCGTGGGGGGGAACTGCTCGAGCGCCTTGTCGCGGTTGCGCGACGCGCGCTGGTGGGCCTTCTCGACGTCGGCGCGCTCGGCGACCTGCTCCAGCGAGGCGGTCGTCATCGCCTCGACCAGCTGGTCGGTCCAGTCGGGCGAGGGCGCGACCGTGAGCGCGCGCGCGATGCGCAGGGCCGGCGTGTCGCCGAAGATCGCCTGGTCGACCGACTCGTAGCGCGCGGCGTCGATCACGTCGGACCAGCGCGCCATCTCCTCGAAGCGCTCCGGCGCGCGGTAGTCCCAGTGCTGCCGCGCGTGGCGCAGGATCAGCGGCGGACAGGAGGGGGAGGTCTCGTCCCAGGCCCAGCGCGCGCTCGGCGCGTACTGCGCCCGCAGCTCGGGCGTCAGGAAGGTCGTCGGGTGGTGGTCGAACCAGTACTCGGCGCGCGGGTGGAAGTGGAAGTCCACGATTGCGAACCGCGTGCCGGCGCCGAAGGACTCCCAGTCGCGGCGCTGGTCGTAGTTGACGCTCTTCCACTCCACGCGCTCGCCGAAGCGGTCGATCAGGATCGCCGCGAGCACGGCGCCGGACACCATACCGTCGAAGTCGCGGTGGTAGTGGATGGTCAAGGGGGATGCCATGGCCAGGAGGATAGCGACCGGCCGGGGCGGGTTGCATCGGGAACGGCCGAACTCGGCGCCGGCGCGTTCCGGAACGAACGGACCCCCGCTCGAGGCGTCGAGCGGGGGTCCGTGTGGCGCGCCCCGGAGGGTGCGCGTCGTCGGCGAGGACTAGAGGTTGTTGTGCGAGTACTTGCCGTAGTAGATGAAGTGGACCTTCACGTCCTCGGTCATGCTCGTGTTCGTGACCGTGAACAGCGTCAGGCTGCCGGCCAGGTTGTTGAACTCGGGGAACAGCAGGAAGCTGCCCGGGCGACGGCGGACGACGGCGTCGACGCCGGCGGGCGCGCTGCCCTCGGAGTTGTCACCGAAGATCGAACGCGGCAGCACGTGGCCGTCGCGCGAGCCGAGCTCGAACGGCAGGTCCGCCGCGGCGTAGCCGCCGACCTTCTCGACGTAGACGCCGTAGATGCCGGGGTCCGCGATGGTGGCGGCCGTCGAGTTGGCGACGTGGCCCTGGAACTTGAACCAGCCCGCCTCGCGACCGGCGACCGACTCGTTGTCGTTCTGGTCGGTGAACTCGTGCAGGAAGAAGTCGGCGTAGACGCCCGAGATGTCGAGCAGGTACGGCTTCGCCCAGCAGGTGAAGGTGTACTCGCCGGAGAAGACCTCTTCGTTGTCGTTGTACGACAGGAAGTCGACGGTCGTCTCGAAGTCGTCGCCCGAGTTCAGGTCGATCAGGATCAGCTGGCCGTGGAAGCCGCCGCCCAGCGACATTTCCGCGTCCCCGGGCAGGCCGTGCGAGGTCTGACCGATGAAGCGGGGGACCAGGATCTCGTCGGGCAGCGTGTCGTACTCCGCGCCGTCGAGGTCGCGGACGTCGTCGCCGTCGACGTCGGTCAGCTCGCCGTCGCCGAGGGGCGAGCGGAAGTCGACCGCGTTGATCGAGTACTCGAAGCGCTCGATGCCGTCGATCGCCATCTGCACGCCGACGAGCGTGTTGCGGCTGATCGCCTGGTTCGAGTCGTCGACCGCGTAGACGATCGCGTAGCCGAGCGCGTGCTCGGGGTTGTGCGCGCTCGTCAGCAGCGTGAGCGTGTCGTTGGGCGTGAGGTCGGCGTAGCGGTTGAACTCGCTGCAGCCGAGGTCCTCGAGGTGCCAGGTCGGGGGCAAGGTCGGTCCGTCCTGGCCGCCGGCGAGGGCGGGAGCGGCGAGCGCCAGGCCCGCCAGGGTCGTGTTGCGAATCATGGTGGTCTCCTCGGGGCCCCGCGCCGCGCAGCCCCGCCTCCGGGAGTGTCGTTCTGGTGGATGAAGTGGGGAGTTCCCCTCAATCCTAGTTGTACCGAGGAAATTGCAATCGGGCAACCGCCGAGGCGTCGCGCGGCGCAGAAGCTGGCGAAACGAGACGTTCACCCATTTCAGGGCCAGGGGGCTCCGCCCGCGGCGGGCGCGGAACGGCGGGAGGCCTCCCCCGGGCGCGCCGGGGGAGGCCTCCGCGTGCGGTCGGCGCGAGCGCCGGGGCCGCCTAGTTCATCGAGTAGCCGTACTTGCCGTAGTAGATGAAGTGGACCTTCACGTCCTCGGTGCGGCTCGTGTTCGTGACCGTGTACAGCGTCAGGCTGCCCTCGAGGTTGTTGAACTCGGGGAACAGGAGGAGGCTGCCCGGGCGGCGGCGGACGACGGCGTCGCCTTCACCCTCGGTGCTCGAACCCTCGGAGTTGTCGCCGAAGATCGAACGCGGCAGCACGTGGCCGTCGCGCGAGCCGAGCTCGAACGGCAGGTCCGCCGCGGCGTAGCCGCCGACCTTCTCGACGTACACGCCGTAGATGCCGGGGTTCGAGATCGTCGTGGCCGACGAGTTGGCGACGTGGCCCTCGAACTTGAACCAGCCCGCCTCGCGACCGGAGACCGACTCGTTCACGTTCTGGTCCGTGAACTCGCGCAGGAAGTGGTCCGCGTACACGCCCGAGATCTCGAGCAGGTAGGGCTTCTCCCAGCAGTTGAAGGTGTACTCGCCCGAGAAGACCTCTTCGTTGTCGTTGTACGACAGGAAGTCGACGGTCGTCTCGAAGTCGGCGCCCGAGTTCAGGTCGATCAGGATGAGCTGGCCGTGGAACAGGCCCACCTGGTCGACGGTCGGCATCGCGCCGTTCGACTGACCGATGAAGCGGGGGACGAGGATCTCGTCGGGCAGCGTGTCGTACTCCGCGCCGTCGAGATCGCGGATGTCGTCGCCGTCGACGTCGGTCAGCTCGCCGTCGCCGAGGGGCGAGCGAAAGTCGACCGCGTTGACCGAGTACTCGAAGCGCTCGATGCCGTCGATCGCCATCTGCTGGCCGATCAGGGTGTTGCGGCTGATGGCCTGGTTCGACTCGTCGACGGCGTAGACGATCGCGTAGCCGAGCTCGTGCTCGGGGTTGTGCGCGCTCGTCAGCAGGGTCAGCGTGTCGTTCGGGGTCAGCTCGGCGTAGCGGTCGAACTCGGTGCAGCCGAGGTCGTCGTAGACGTCGCCGGCCAGCGCCGTGCCGCTCATCAGGAAGGCGGCCGAGAGGGCGACGAAGCCGCGGCTCCGCCCGTTGGTGCTCATGCTCATGGTGTGTCTCTCTCCTCGCGCCGGGGATCCGGCGCGCTCCATCGCTCGGAGTCGAGTCAGTTGGTGGAAATCGAGGAAGAACCCTCGTTCTGTGCCATTCCACTAGGAATCCGCAAAATGGTCAACCGCGAATCCGGGTCTCTGAGCGGGAGAATTCGCCCGCGACGGAAGGCGGGCGCCCGCCCCCGTGTCGGGGAGCGGGCGCCCGCTGGAGTCGCCGTCCGCCGGGGCCGATCGAGCGGCCCCGAGGGATCAGATGCCGCCGAGGAGGCCGTACTTGCCGCGGTAGACGTAGTGCACGCGGACTTCCGTGTCCGGGCTCACGTTCGTCACCGTGACCAGCGTCAGCTCGCCGAGCAGGTTGTTGAACTCGGGGAACACCAGGAGGCTGCCGGGCAGGCGGCGCTGGACGTTCTCCTCGAGGCCGGCGACGAGGCCGCCGCCACCCTGCTGCTCGGAGTTGTCACCGAAGATCGAGCGGGGAAGGATGTGGCCGTCGCGCGAGCCCTGCTCGAACGGCAGGTCGGCCGCGGCCTTCAGGTTCACGCGCTCGACGTAGTAGCCGTAGATGCCCGGGTCCTGGATCGTGGCGGCCGTCGAGTTGGCGACGTGGCCGTCGAAGCGGAACCAACCGGCCTCACGACCGGCGAGGCTCTCGTTCGGGTCGTGGTCCGTGGCGTCCTTCAGGAAGCTGTTGGTGAACGCGCCCGAGATCTGCGTGACCGCGATCGAGTCCCAGCAACGGAAGTTGACTTCGCTCGAGAAGACCTCTTCGTTGTCGTTGTAGATCAGGAAGTCGACGGTCGTCTCGAAGTCGTTGCCCGAGTTCAGGTCGACCAGGATCAGGCGGCTGATGTAGTAGCTCGGCAGCAGCGGGTCGAACAGACCGCCGCTCTGGCCGATGAAGCGCGGGACGAGCAGCTCGTCGGGGAGGCGCTCGTACTCGGCGCCGTCCAGGTCGAGCTCTTCGTCGCCGTCGGCGTCGGTCAGCTCACCGTCTTCCGCGATCGCGCGGAAGTCGACGGCGTTGATCGAGTACTCGAAGCGCTCGATGCCGTTGATGCGCATCTGCTGGCCGATCAGGCTGTCCGCCGAGATGGCGTTGCCCGCGTCGTCGACCGCGTAGACCACCAGGTAGCCGAGCGCCTGCTCGGGGTTGTGGTAGCGCGTGATCGCCGAGAACGTGTCGTTCGGGGTCAGCGTGTGGTAGCGGTCGAACTCGGCGCAGCCGAGGTCGGGGAACAGCTCGAAGTCATCGGGAAGGTCGATGATCTCCGAGTCGCCGGCGACGGCGCTGCCGGCCGCCAGGGCGAGGCAACCCGCGGCGACGAAGGCACGCGAGGTGATGGTGTTCAGGTTCATGGTGTCTCTCCAAGCGCGCCGGAGCAGGTTCGCCGCAGACCGGCCCCCCCCTGTGACGCGCTTCTCTGTTGTGTAGCTCTGGTGGAAGTCGGGAACGGACGGTTCAGAACGGCCGGTCCCTGGATAGAAGCCTATTCCAGGAATTTGGATTCGGTCAAGCCCCGAATTGCCGGAGCGCGCCGACGGTCGCCGGCGGGCGCGGCGCGGCCCGCCGCGCCCGCGTCGGATCGGCCCTCGCGACCCCCGGAGGCCCGATCCGGCCCGGCCCGCCCCGCTCGGAGCGGGGACCCGCGGAACGGACCGCCGGCGCCGGAGCCTCGCGCGATCGGTCGTCGACGGGCGCCGATCGGGCCCCCGAGCGCGGCGCGCCGCGTCCCGCCCCGCCCGGCTTGCGTTCGCGCCGGGGAACCCTACAACGGGGCGCTCGCCGTCGACCCCCGAACCGCTCGCGTACCCCCGCCATGACCGCCGAAGCCAACGTCCCCAAGCGGGACTTCATCCGCGCCCGCATCGCCGCCGACCTCGAGGCCGGCAAGAACGGGGGGGCCGTGCACACGCGCTTCCCCCCGGAGCCGAACGGCTACCTGCACATCGGGCACGCGCAGGCGATCTGGCTGAACTTCAGCGTCGCGGAGGAGTTCGGCGGCACCTGCAACTTGCGCTTCGACGACACGAACCCCGGCAAGGAGGACGTGGAGTACGTCGACGCGATCCGGCGCGACATCCAGTGGCTCGGCTACGAGTGGGGGGACCGCGAGTACTACGCGTCCGACTACTTCCGCACGCTGTACGACTTCGCCGTGCAGCTGGTGCGCAAGGGCAAGGCCTACGTCGACAGCCTGTCGGCCGAGGAGATCAGCGCCCACCGTGAAGCGCAGAAGGACAGCCCGTACCGCGACCGGCCGATCGAGGAGAACCTCGACCTGCTCGAGCGCATGCGCAAGGGCGAGTTCGCCGAGGGCGAACACATCCTGCGCGCGAAGATCGACATGCGCTCGCCGAACCTGAACCTGCGCGACCCCGCGATCTACCGCATCCGCAAGGTGCACCACGACCGCACCGGCGACGAGTGGTGCATCTATCCGATGTACGACTTCGCGCACGGCTACTCCGACTCGATCGAGGGCATCACGCACTCGCTCTGCACGCTGGAGTTCGAGAATCACCGCCCGCTGTACGACTGGTTCCTGGACGAGCTGGAGGTCTTCCACCCGCAGCAGATCGAGTTCGCGCGCTTGAACGTCTCGTTCCTCATCACCAGCAAGCGCAAGCTCCTGCGCCTGGTGCAGGAGGGGCACGTGAGCGGCTGGGACGACCCGCGCATGCCCACGATCAGCGGCCTGCGCCGCCGCGGCTACACGCCCGAGTCGATCCGCGACTTCTGCGCGCACGCCGGCATCACCAAGGTGAACGGCGTGACGCAGCTCGTCGTGCTGGAGAACGCCGTGCGCAAGCACCTGAACGCGACCGCGCCGCGCATGATGGCGGTGCTGGATCCGCTGAAGGTCGTCATCACGAACTACCCCGAAGGGGACGGCGAGCTGCTCGACGCCGTGAACAACCCCGAGGACCCGTCGATGGGGTCGCGCAAGGTGCCGTTCTCGCGCGAGCTCTACATCGAGCGCGACGACTTCCGCGAGGACCCGCCGGCGAAGTTCTTCCGCCTGGCGCCCGGCGT
>JAUHYB010000550.1 GCA_030426745.1 bacterium | reverse complement strand
TCGTGCAGCACGCTGGTGCCGCCGGTGACGCACTCGACGCGCGCGTCGTCCAGCTCGGCGTACAACCACTCGAGCTCCTCGCGCACCTGCGACGCCAGCTCGCGCGTCGGCGCGACGACGAGCGCGCAGGGCGCGGCGGCGTTGCCGGAGCGCTCCTCGGCCGGCGCTTCCAGCGCGCGCGCCATGACGATGCCGAGCGCGACGGTCTTGCCGGATCCGGTCTGCGAGGTGATGCGCAGGTCGGCGCCGCTCTCCAGCGCCTCGACCGCGGCGACCTGCACCGGCGTCAGGGCCTGGAAGCCGCGCGACGCGAAGGTCGCGGCCAGGGGCGCGGGCAGCGCGGCGAGCGCGGCGCGGCCGGTGTCGGCGTCGGTGTCGGCCTCCACCGCGCCCGCGTCGTCCGCGCTCTCGTCCGCGTCGCCCGCGTCCGCTTCCTCGTCGGGCGCGAGTCCCTCGTCGAGCGCGAGGTCGGCGTCGCCCGCCATCGCGGCCGTCTCCTCCTCGAGCGCGGCCTCGTCCTCGTCGAGGGCGGAGCGCTCGTACACGCGGTCGTCGGCGGGGGCGGCGTCGGCGTCCTGGGAGGCGGCGTCGTCGAAGGGCAGGGACGCGGAGGCGTCGCGGCCGAGGGGCTCCTCGGCCGGTCGTTCGGGGGTATCCATGGGCTCGGGGCGGCGGTGCCGCGGGGGCGGACGCGCCGCCGGGGGGTAGGGCGCGGTCGGTCGTGCCGCCGCGCGGTCCGGGGGCGCGGGGCCGCCGGAGGGAGTCTCGCTGTGTCCGGGGCGCGGGGCCGCGGACGGGAACACACTCGGAGTCGTGGAGCCCAAGGAGGACGAAGTCACCGCGGGGCGGCGCCGGGCACTGTGCTCCGGACACTTCGTCGGGGTCGGGCGAACCGCTCACGCTACCCGCCCCCCGCCGGTTCGACAAGCCGTCGCGGCCGGAACCCGCGCGACCCGCGGCGGATCGTCGCGCCCGGACGCGCCGGGACACAGATGAAGGGGCGCGGGCGTGGAGGCTTCCCGCGGCGGACGGTACGCTCCGCCCACCATGAGTGAGATCGCCGAGATTCGCGGGCGGGAGATCCTGGACTCCCGCGGTAACCCGACCATCGAGGTCGACGTCCACCTCCTGTCCGGCGCCTTCGGCCGCGCGGCCGTCCCGTCGGGCGCCAGCACCGGCGCGCACGAGGCGCACGAGCTGCGCGACGGCGAGGGTCGCTACGGCGGCAAGGGCACGCTGAAGGCCGTCGAGTCGGTGAACGGCGAGATCGCGGAGCGCCTCGAGGGCTACGACGCGCTCGACCAGGCCTCGATCGACCGCATGATGATCGAGCTCGACGGCACGGCGAACAAGCGGCGCCTGGGCGCGAACGCGATGCTCGGCGTGTCGCTCGCGGTCGCGAAGGCCGCGGCCGAGGAGTGCGGCTTGCCGCTCTTCCGTTACCTCGGCGGCGCGCAGGCCAGCGTGCTCCCCGTTCCGATGATGAACATCCTGAACGGCGGCGAGCACGCGGACAACAACGTCGACCTGCAGGAGTTCATGATCATGCCCTTCGGCGCGACGAGCTTCTCGGAGGGCCTGCGCATGGGCGCCGAGGTCTTCCACGCGCTGAAGGCCGTGTGCCGCGACAAGGGCCTGAACACCGCGGTCGGCGACGAGGGCGGCTTCGCGCCGAACCTCGGATCCAACGAGGAGGCGATCCAGCTGATCCTCGCGGCCGTCGAGAAGGTCGGCCTGCAACCCGGCAGCGACATCAAGATCGCGATCGACGCCGCGGCCAGCGAGTTCCACCAGGACGGCGTCTACACCATCGACGGACAGAAGAAGTCGTCCGACGACATGATCGCCTACTACGCGGGCCTCGCGGACAAGTACCCCGTCGTGTCGATCGAGGACGGCCTCGACGAGGACGACTGGGCCGGCTGGCAGGCCTGGACCGCGTCGATGGGCGAGCGCATGCAGCTCGTCGGCGACGACCTGTACGTCACGAACGTCGAGCGCCTGTCGCGCGGCATCCGTGAGAAGGCGGGCAATGCGATCTTGATCAAGGTCAACCAGATCGGCACGCTCAGCGAGACCCTCGACACCATCGCCATGGCGCACCGCCACGGCATGCAGTGCGTGATCAGTCACCGATCGGGCGAGACCGCCGACACGACCATCGCCGACCTGGCGGTGGCCACGAACGCGGGCCAGATCAAGACGGGCGCGCCCTGCCGGTCCGACCGGGTCGC
>JAUHYB010000549.1 GCA_030426745.1 bacterium | reverse complement strand
TCGCTCCTGCCGCGCCACCGCGGCGCGTCGCCGATCCAGGCCGCGATCCTGGCGGGCGACGCGACGACCGGCGTCAGCGTGCAGCGCATGGTGCTCGCGCTCGACGAGGGCGACGTGCTGCACGAGCTCGAGACGCCGATCGGCCCGGACGAGACGAGCGGCGAGCTGTTCGACCGCCTCGCGACGCTGGGCGGCCGCGCCATCGTCGAGGCGCTCGACCTGCTCGAGTCCGGCGACGCCGTGTTCACGCCGCAGGACCCCGCGCGCGCGACCTACGCGCGCAAGCTGGAGAAGAGCGCGGGCGTCGTGGACTGGACGCGCTCCGCGGTCGAGGTCGATCGCCGCCGCCGCGCGATGCACCCCTGGCCCGGCGCGGTCACGACGGCGCCGAACGGCGCGCGGCTGACGATCACCGCCGCGCGCGTCGCGACCGACGCGCCGCCGACCTCGGTCGCGCCCGGCACGCTGCTGGAGGTCACGCCGCGCTGTCTGGTCGCCTGCGGCGACGGCGCGCTCGAGCTGCTCGAGGTGAAGCCCGCCGGCAAGCGCGCGATGCCCGTCGCGGACTGGCTGCGCGGCGCGCGTTGCGAGGTCCGCCAGCGCCTCGGCGAGGACGCGGCGTCGTGAGCGCGCGCCGCCTCGCCTACGAGATCCTGCGCTCGGGATCGACCGTCCCGACGCGCCGCGTCGCGCCGATGGCCGAGCGCGAGGGCCTCGACGACCGCGACCGCGCGCTGCTGCGTCGCCTGGTCGGCACCGACGTGCGCCGACGCGCCACGCTGCACGCGATGTTGCGCGTGCTCGCGCGCGGCAAGCCGAACCGCGACCTGGTCGTCCTGCTGCGCCTCGGCCTCGTGCAGCTCTACTTCCTCGACCAGATCCCCGACCACGCCGCCGTCGCCGAGACCGCGCGCCTCGCGCACGAGATGTTCGGCCCGTCGAAGTCGAAGTACGTGAACGCGGTGCTGCGCGAGGCGATCCGTCGTCGTCGCGACGGGCACGTCGGCGATCCGAAACGTGACTTCATCGGCAGGGACCTGTCGTTCTCGGACGACGTCTTCCGGGATTTCGACGAGCATCCCTACTTGTGGGCCGAGGACGCGCTGTCGATGCCGTCCGCGATCGTGAAGCGCTGGGCGAAGCGCCACGGTGACGACCGCGCGTTCGCGTTGTGTCGCGACGCGCTGGAAGAGCCGCCGCTGTCGCTGCGCGCCGTGAGCGTTCCACGGGAAACGGTCGAGTCCGAGCTGGTTGTCCACGAAGTGTCGACGAACCGTGGAAAACATGACGCGGTGTTGTTGGCGAGCGCGAACGCGACGCGCGCGGTGCTCGCGAGCGACGCCTTCGCGGCCGGGCGCGTCACCGTGCAAGGCGAGTCCGCGTTGCGCGCGGCCGAGCTCGCGGGCGCGAAGAGCGGCGAGCGCTGGCTCGACCTGTGCGCGGCGCCCGGCGGCAAGACCGCGGTGCTCGCGGCGACCGGCGCGCGCGTGCTGGCGTGCGACGTCGACGAGGCGAAGCTCGACGCCCTGCGCGCGACCGTCGAGCGGCTCGGCGTCGCGGCGCTCGTCGAGACGCGCTTGCTCGACGGCGGCGCGCCGCCCGCAGAGTCGGACTTCGACGGCGTGTTCGTCGACGCGCCCTGCTCGAACACCGGCGTGCTCGCCGCGCGCCCCGACGCGCGCTGGCGCTTCGGCCCCGCGCAGCGCCGCGAGCTCGTCGCGCTGCAGACGTCGTTGATCGACGCCGGCGCCGACCGCGTGCGCCCGGGCGGGACGCTCGTCTGGTCCACCTGCTCGATCGAGCCGGAGGAGAACGAGCAGCTCGTCCGCGCCTTCCTGGAACGGCGCGGCGACTTCGCGCTGGACGCCGAGCACACCGCCCTGCCGTGCCCCGGCGACCCCGCCGGGCCGATCGACGGCGGCTACGCGGCGCGGCTCGTGCGGCGCGCCTGACTTCCGCCCTCGGGGGCGGGCGCGTATCCTCTCCGGGCCATGCCGCGCCAGACCCGCTATTCGAACCGCGACGCCGAGGGCGAAGAGCCCCGCGGACGCCGGTCCCCGTCCTCGCAAGGCCTCCCGATGGGGCCGCTCGTGATCCTCGTCGTGCTGCTCGCCGGCGCGCTGTTCTTCGCGCGCATGATCGCGCAGTCGAACGAGGAGGCCGCCGAGCAACCGGAGGTCATCGACAACCGCCGCGTGCCCTTCGCCGACCTGCCGCGCGAGGGCGAGCCGGTGAAG
>JAUHYB010000548.1 GCA_030426745.1 bacterium | reverse complement strand
CCGGCCGCCTCGCCGCTGGCGACGTACTCGTCGATCGCGAGGCCCTGCAGGTAGGGCAGCGCCAGCCCGCAGACCGACGACGCGACCAGCATCGCGAAGCTGATCCAGATCCAGCGCTGGTGCGGGACGACGTAGCGCAACAGGCGCTTCACGAGGCGCGCGTCGTAGACGGCGCCGTCGCGCAGGCGCTGCTCCGCGCCGCGGGCTTCCGCTCGGGTCGCCATCAGGTCTCCTCCGACGACAGCTCGAGGCCCAGCTCGTCACAGTCCGCGACGTGCCGCTCCTGCTTGGTCCACAGCTCGGCGTAGCGCCCGCGCGCGGCGAGCAGCTGGTCGTGGGTCCCGCGCTCGACCACGGCGCCGTCCTCCAGCACGAGCACCTCGTCCGCGTGCTTCACGGCCGACAGGCGGTGCGACACGATCACGGTCGTGCGGCCCGCGAGGTAGGCCTCGAGGTCGGCGAGGATCGCGTCCGCGGTGTGCGTGTCGACGGCGGACAGGGTGTCGTCCAGGATCAACAGCTCGCGGTCGAGCAGGAACACGCGCGCCAGCGCCGCGCGCTGTCGCTGGCCGCCGGACAGGTTCACGCCGCGCTCGCCGACGACCGTGTCGAGGCCCTCGGGCAGCTGGTCCAGGTCGTTCGCGAGCTGCGAGCGCTCGACGGCGCGCTCGACCTCCGCGCGGTCCGCGTCGGGGCGGCCCAGCGCGACGTTGTCCGCCAGGCTGCGGCTGAACAGGAACGCCTCCTGCGGCACGAAGCCGACGCGTCGCCGCCACTCGGCGAGGCCGACGTCGTTCACGTCCGTCCCGCCGATCGACACGACGCCGCGCGCGACGGGCCACTGGCGCGCCAGCACGCGCGCCAGCGTCGTCTTGCCGGATCCGGTGTGCCCGACGACGCCCAGCACCTGGCCGGGCTCCAGGCGGAAGGAGACGTCGCGCAACACCGTGCGCTCGCGGTCGACGAACTCCGGGTCGAGGCCCTCGGGCAAGCTGCCCTCGAGGTGCGGCTGGTCCGCGATCGGCGGGTGCACGACGGTCAGGCCGTCGACGACGAGCGCGCCGGGCGTGAACGGCTTGCGCGACGCGGGCGGCGGCTCGGCGATCTCGACCTCGGTGTCGTCGATCTCGAACAGCCGCTGCAGCGACGCCGCGCCGCGGCGCAAGGTGCTGATCACGAAGCCCAGCGTGCGCGTCGGCCCGGCGAGCATCGCGAGGTACATCAGCATCGCGCTCCAGCGGCCGAAGTCGGTCTCGCCCCGCGCGACGCGCCACCCGCCGAGCCCGAGGACCACCAGCGTCGACAGCGAGGTCAGGCCCAGCATCAGCGGGATCAGCTTCGCGCGCTGCTTCGTCACCCGCAGGTTCAGGTCGCGGTAGCGGCGCGCGCGCGACTCGAACATCGCGAGGTCGCTGTCCTCCAGCGCCATCGTCTTGATGACGTGTTGTCCCGACAGGCTCTCGTCGACCTTGGACGACAGGTCGCCGAGCGCGCTCTGCGCCTCCGCGCTGCCCAGCTGGATGCGCAGCGCGAGCCGCCGCGCCTGGAAGAAGAAGAACGGGTAGGGCGCCAGCGCGAGCACCGTGACCAGCGGGTCCGTGCGCAACATGACGACCAGGCAGAAGCCGAACAGCGCCAGGTTCTCGGCGATGTACAGGATCACCGGGCCGACCAGCGACTGCACGATGCGCAGGTCGTTGATCACCCGCGACATCACCTGGCCCGCGGGGTTGCGCAGGAAGAAGCTGGGCGCCAGGCGCAGCAGCTTGTCGAAGATGTACTCGCGCACGTCGGCGGCGACGCGGCGCGAGTTGCCCAGGATCAGCACGCGGCTGGCCGTGCGCACGACGGCGACGACGACGGCGGTGCCGGCGATGAGCAGCGCGCTGCGGATCGCGCCCGAGACCAGCGCGTCGCGCCCGTCGGCGGGGGACCAGCGCTCGAAGTCCTCCAGCGCCTCGCCGATCAGCAGCGGGATCCACACCTTCAGCCCGACGCTGACCAGGATGCACAGCGCGCCGATCGACGTCGACGAGAGGTAGCGCCGCAGGAACGGCCAGAGGCGCCCGTACTCGGCCTTCATCGCCGTCATCGCGCGGCCTCCGGGGCGCGCGCGCGGGCGAGGAACGCCTGGCCGAGCAGCAGGTTGTAGCCCAGCCACACGACGCACAGGCCCGCGGCGATGCCGCTGACGCCCGCCGTGCCGATCGTGACCTTGTCGACGCCGATGTGCGCCGCGCT
>JAUHYB010000547.1 GCA_030426745.1 bacterium | reverse complement strand
CTGGCGCACGAACGCGCTGACGGACGCCTTCGGCGCCGAGGTCGCCGAGCAGATCGAGGAGCTGAACGGCGACCGCCGCGGCGGCCCGCGCGGCGACGGCGAGGGCGGCGGCCGCAACGGCGGCGGCTTCCGCGGGCGCTGAGCGCGCCACGGGATCGCGTCCGGCCATCCGGAACGAGGAGGGGGCGGCTGCACCGGCAGCCGCCCCCTCCTGCCTGTATCCCGGGATCGATCGCGGTACCGTGGTTCTCCACCCGCTCGTGAACAGGGCGCCGCCCCGCGCGTCCGTCCTGGCGTCCGCTCTCTCCCGCCCCACGGAGTCCGCCCCATGCACGCGCCCCTCGCCGCCCTCGCGCCCTTCCTCGTCGCGTCCCTCCTCGCCGGTCCCGGCGCGCCCGCGCCCGCCGTCCTCGACGTCGAGGGCCTGCGCGCCGGCGAAGCGGCCGTCGAGCTCGCGCCCGCCGCGAACGTCGGCGAACGTCGCGAGGCGATCGTGCGGCGCGACGCCTCCCACGGGCGCGTGATCGACGCGTTCACGGCACGGCCGGTCGCCCGCGCCACGGTCGAGCTGTGGTCCGAGGAGATCGACGAGCACTACGGCGGCTACCACCGCTACGGCGTCGCGACGACGGGCGCGGACGGGCGCTACTCCGTGAACCGCCGCGACGGCGACCGCACCGCCGAGAAGCTGCGCGTCGTCGCACCCGGGTACCTGACGTTCACCGAGGCCGCGGGCGAGGCCGACGGCGTCGTGCACCTGTTCCCCGCCGAGGCGCGCGCGCCGCGCCTGCGCGTCGTCGATCTGCAGGGCCGCCCGATCGACGGCGCGCGCGTGACGACGACGTACACCTGCGCGCACGACGTGCCGGCGTTCGTGCACGAGACGGGCGCCGACGGCGTCGTCGAGCTCACGGGCTACGGCCTGCAGGACGCGATCCCCGAGCTGCGGGTGCTGGCGCCGGGCTACGCGGGCATCAAGTACCTCGCGGGCGAGCCCATCCTGGCCGCGGCCTCGCGCGGCGAGACGTACACGCAGCGCCTGCGCCGCACGCCGGGCGCGAGCGGCACGTTGATCGACACGGACGGGACGCCGATCGCGGACACGGCGCTGCACGTGCTGGACGGCGACGGCTTCCACGTCGTGCGGACGAACGCGGAGGGGCGCTTCGCGATCCCCGCGCGCTACGACGACGGCGAGCTGCTGATCCGGCTGCTGCCCGACGACGGGCGCGGCGCGGCGTACGGCGACGCGGGCGGGAACGGCGTGTTCCGGCGCGGCGGCGACGACCTGCCGGAGGGCGTGCCGACCGGTCGCGTGCGGCTCGTGCTCGAGGGCGCGCCCGACGGCGCGAGCACCGAGGGCCTCGAGGTGCGCACGTCGGAGGGGTGGTCGGACACGGCGGACGAGGACGGGTGGATCGAGCTGCCGGTGCCGGGCGACGAGCGCGGCGCCGCGGTCTTCGCGCAGGTGGCGAACCCCAGCGGCACGCTGCTCGGGCTCACGGCTGACGGCCCCGTCCACTTCCTGAACAACGGTCCCGCGCGTGAGTCGACGCTCGGCAGCAACAACAGCGTGACGATCCACTTGCCGCTGCTCGTGAAGGTCGCCGCCGGCGAGGAGACGGAAGCCGTTCTCCCGTGGAGCCTGGGCGAGCGCGCCGCGCTGCTGCCGGCCGGCGTCGCGGACTCGGTCGTCGTCGAGCAAGGGTCGCGCTCGGTCGTCCACCGCGCGAACGACGACGGCACGCTCGACGCGTGGTTGTGGAGCGACGAGCCGTTCACGCTGTGGTTCCCGGAGACGGACGTGGTGCGGAGCGCGCGCGCCCCGCTCACCGGCAAGGCGCTCGACGCGCTCGTCGCCGAGCTGACGGAAGCGCGGGAGCGCGACGCCGCGGACGCGCCCGCCGGCCGCACGCACCTGCGCGTCGCCGAGGACGCCGAGGTCGCGGTGCAGACGCTCGTGTACGGCGAGGTCGCCGTGACGCGCGACGGCGACGGCACGCTGATCGAGGGGCCGCGCGGCCCGGCGCTCGTGCGCTACGAGCGCGAAGGCCACGCGACCGTGTGGTCGCGCGCGCTCCTGGGCGTCGGCGGCGCGAGCGCGCCCCGGGCGCCCGCCCACGCGTCGCTGCGCGTCGAGGGCGCCGCGTGGATCGACGGCGTCGCGGAGGCGGACGACCTGGCCGCGCTGCACCCCGGCCCGTTCCACTGCGTCGCGCAGTTCCTGGACGGCCGCCGCGTGGGGC
>JAUHYB010000546.1 GCA_030426745.1 bacterium | reverse complement strand
CGCTCGTGCCGTGGCGCGTCGAGGTCGCGCGCATCGCCGTCGAGGACACGCACCTCGCGCTGGACGACGCGGCGCTCGACCCGGCGCTCTCGCTGCAGCTCGACGACCTCGGCCTCGAGGTCACCGGCCTGGCGCTGGGCGGCCCGCAGACCGAGCCGCACCGCGCGCAGGTCCGCGTGTGGCTGCGACAGCCGGGGCTCGCCGACGAGCTGCAGCTCGACGGTTCGCTCACGTCGCGCCCGGGCACGCTGGGCCTCTCGTGGGACCTCGCGCTGCAGGGCGACGGCCTGGCGCCGACCACGCTGGAGCCCTACCTGGCCCCCGCGGGCATCGAGATCGTCGACACGGAGGCGTCGTTGCGCGCCGCCGTGCGCGGCTCGGCCGAGCTGGACGGCGCGGCGGTGCGCGCGGACTTCGAGCTGGCCGACTTCGCGCTCGGCAACCCGCAGGCGCCGTTCGTGTCGGTGGACGGCTTCACGCTGCGCGACCTGCGCGCCGAGGGCACGACGATCTCGGTCGGCGACATCGCGATCACGCGCCCGACCGTGCGCGTCGGCCGCGACGAGACCGGCGCGTTGATCGCGGCCGGCCTGCGCTTCGGCGAGCCGCCGGCGCCGCCCGCGGACGAGCAGCCCGCCGAAGGACAGGGCGACGCGCCGAAGGCAGAGGTGCCGACCGTCCACGTCGTGGTCGACGACCAGGAGATCCGCGACCCCTTCGCGGCGCTCGACGCGCTGGGCATCCGCGTCGAGCTGGCGAAGTTCGGGCTGGACGACTTCCGCCTGCATTGGCTGGACCGCTCGCTGGACGAGCCGCTCGACTCGACGGTCGTGTTGAACGCGGGCATCGAAGGGCTGGCGCTGCGGCACGGTGCCGCCGGCGCGCGCTTCACCCTGCGCGGGCACGTCGACGGCGAGGATCGCGCGATCGCCGTGCAGGGCGAGCTGACCCTGGACCCGCGCGACCTGCGCGCGGAGGGTGAGATCCGCGGCGAGCACCTCGACTTCGGCCGCCTGTCCGTCTACTTCCCGCCGACCGTCACGTCGGAGGCGCGCGACGCGCAACTCGCCGCGCGCTTCCTGGTCGAGCTCGGCGTCGCCGAGGAAGGCGGTCGCGCGTTCGTCGCGGAGCTCGACGAGCTCACCCTGCACGAAGCGGCGGGCGGCGAAGACGCGCTGTCCGTGGATCGCGCCCGCATCGCCGTCCCCCGCATCGACGTGCTGGGCGGTGCGTACGACGTGGCCGAGGTCACGACCGAGGGCGTCGAGCTGCGCGTGCACCGCGACGCCGACTCGCGCTGGCACGCGCTGGGCCTGGTCATCGACCCGGCCGCCGCGCCGCCGCAGTCCGCGACCGCCGCGACGACCGCGCCGGAGCCCGAGGTGCGCCGCGTCTCGGGCCAGGCGTCCGCCGCGGACGCGAACTTGCCGACGGTCACGCTCGGCGCGCTCGACGTCGGCATCGACCGCCTGGTCGTCACCGACGCGCTGCAGCCCGAGGGCGCCGAGCCGCTCGTGCTGACGATGCGCGCGAAGGCGCCCGACTCGCAGGTGCTCCTGTCCGAGGCTCCCGAGGAGCTGCCGCCGTTCCGCGTGGACCTGCACCTGGTCGCGGCGCCGATCGTCGGCTCGCTCGACACGCAGGTCAGCGTCGCGCCCTTCGCCGACCAGCCGCGCGTCGAGGGCACCGTCGCGCTGCGCGAGTTGGACGGCTCGGGCGTGCTGCGCCTGATGCCGCAACTCGCGGACGCGATCGACGCGTCCGGCCTGACGTCGGGCAGCTTCGACCTGCACTTCGAGGCGTTGCTCGAAGCGCGCCGTCGCGGCGTCACCGGATTCGAGCTGCGGCGCGGGTTCGGCGTCGACGTGCTGGTCGACCAGGTCGCCTACCGCGCGGAGCCGGACGGCGAGGTGCTGGTCGGCTTCGAGAGCCTGGAGATCAACGCGCCGCGCATCGTGCCGGCGCGCGGGCTGGTGCACGTCCAGCGCATCGAGCTGACCGACCCCCGCGCGCGCCTCGCGCGCGACGCGGACGGCATCCACGCGCTGGGCCTCGTCATCGACCCGGTCGCGCTGCAAGCGGCCTTCCCCCCCGCGGAGCCCGCGCCCGAAGGCGACGCGGCGACGCAGGACGCGGCGTCGTCCGGCGCGCCCGTCGCCATCGAAGCCTCGGCGCCGCGCGAGGACGAACCGGCTCAGCCCGCCGGCGAGTTCCGCGTCGACGACTTCCTGATCTCCGGCCTCGACTT
>JAUHYB010000545.1 GCA_030426745.1 bacterium | reverse complement strand
GCCTGCACGCCAAGACCTACGTCATCGACGAGCGCTGGATCTTCGTCGGCTCGATGAACCTCGACCCGCGGTCGGTCGAGCTGAACACCGAGCTCGGCTTCGTCGTCGACAGCCCCGCGCTGGCCGCGAGCGTCATCGCCGGCGTCGAACGCGCCATGCAGCCCGACTCCAGCTGGCGCGTCACGCTGAACGACGAGGGCTGGCCGCGCTGGAACGGCGCGCGCGACGGCGAGTCGATCGTCCTCGCGACCGAGCCGGACTCGAGCTGGTGGACGCGCTTCTCGCTGTTCTGGCTGGGCGCGCTGCCGATCGAGGGGCAGCTGTAGGGCGCGCGCGGGTGCGCGCGCCCGATCGTCGACGGCGCTACGCCCGCTCGTCCGCCGAGAGGAACGAGAAGAACCGCCCGTCCGGATCCCAGCGGCGCCGCACGTCCGCCAGCCGCCGCCACGCCTCGGGCGGGAACGAGCGCCGCGCGCGGTCGTCGTCGGCGGTCAGGTCCGACTCGCCCACGTAGTGACCGTCGGCGAAGCGCTCGACGCCGGCTTGCACGCCGCGCAGCCAGCGCGCGTTCGCCTCGTCGTCGCGCGCGTCGGTCCAGCACCCGTACACGCCGGCGAAGACCGGGCGCACCAGCGCGAACGCCATGTCCGGCGGCGGCGGCGCGCCCTCGGGCAAGGGCGGGATCGGCACGCACAGCGCGAAGCTGTCCGGCGACGGCGCCGCGTGGGTGCCGACGGCCAGCGCGCGCAGCACCTCGCCGAACGGACGCGCGGACCACAACACGTCCGCGGCGTACCGGCGCCCCTCGGGGAACAGCGGCGCCAGCGATGCGAGCACGCCGGGGAAGTCCGTCACGTCGCGCTGGTCGCCGATCGGCGCCGGGCCGGTCGCCTGATCGTCGAGCGCGGCGAGCCACGCGTCGGCCTCGCGCTCGGTGGACGCGAAGGCCGTCGCGACGACGACGATCGCGCGCGGACCCCGCGGGCCGCCCGCCTCGCTCGGCGGCGCGCAGGGCGACACGATGCAGTTCAGCTCGACGCCCGCCGGCAGCGCCGCGCGCAACGGCGCCACGCGGTCGGCGATCACGTCGAGGTCGTCGAGCGCGAACGTCAGCGCGCGCGTGACGACGGCGGCCGGCGCGTCGTGGAGTCGCAGGTGGTAGCGCGTGACCACGCCGGGGAAGCCCGGCCCCGCGCCGCGCGCGGCCCAGTAGAGGTCCGCGTGCTCGCGCTCGTCGGCGCGCACGACGTTCCCGCTCGCGTCGACGACGTCCACCGCCGTCACCGACGCGCACGCCGGACCCCACGCCCCCGCGTTCCAGCCGAAGCCGCCCGCCAGCAGGTAGCCGGACAACGGCACGCCTCGGCAGTGACCGACGGGGAACGCGAGGCCGAGCGGGACGCTCGCGTCGATCAGGTCCGCGCCGCGCGCCGCCGGCCCGCAGCGCGCGCTGCGCGTCGCCGCGTCGACTTCGACGTCGCGCAGGCGGTCGAGGTCCAGCAGCAGGCCGCCGTCGCGCACCGACGACGCGCACCAGCTGTGGCCGGCGCCGCGCACCGCGACGCGCAAGTCGTGCCGCGCCGCGTAGCGCAGGCAGGTCGCGACGTCGGCCTCGTGGGCGACGCGCGCGATCGCCGCGGGGCGGCGCGCCGTCTTGCGTCCGTTCCACTGCACGGCGAGCCTTCGCGCTTCGTAGCCGTCGTCGTCGCGCGCGTGGAGCTCACCGTCCAGCGCCGCCGCCAGGTCGCGCCACGCGCCTAGACCTCCTCCGCTGCCGCCGCCGCCGGTTCCGCGGCAGGCCCCGAGCGTCCACGCACCGGCGACCAGCACCCAGGGACCCGCGGAGAGCCCGCCCAGCACCGCGCGACGCGTCGGCGTCGCTCCGTTCCCACGTTCGCTCTCGGAAGGCATCGCTGCACCTCCCCCTTCACCTGCACGCGTCGCACGCGCACTTGCGTCCACGAGTCGCGCGCGCACGTTTCCGCGGTCCGGCGCGGACCGCTCCGCCCGCGGTCGCTCGCGCGACGCGGACCGGGACCCGCTCCCGCCTCACGTCGGCGGTCGGCCCGGTGCGACGCGGAAGCTAGATCGCGCGCGGCGTTCGCGCAAGCGGGTGTCGGCGCCCCCTACTCCGCGCGGTCGCCGTACTCGGGCAAGTCGACGCGCACGCGGCGGCGGCGCTCGGTGAGCGAGTCCAGGAAGGCCGTCAGGTCGGCCTTCTCCCCCGCGGTCAGGCCGAGCGCGGCGAGGTGCGG
>JAUHYB010000544.1 GCA_030426745.1 bacterium | reverse complement strand
CGAGCAGCGCGTCGACCAGCAGCGCGCTGCCCGCCCACGCGCGCGCCGCCGCGCGGAAGTCGTCGGAGGTGCGCGCGACGCGGTCCGGCACGCCCATGCGCGCCGCGACCGCGCGCATCACCGCGGCGTCGCCCCGCGACGCGTCCGCCGCGCGCGTCGACAGCGTCCGCACCGCGCGCCCCTCGATCGCGAACCAGCGCGCCATCGCGTAGCCGTCGCCGCCGTTGTTGCCGGGACCGCACAGGATCACGACGGGCCCGGGACCCACGTCGAGGTGCTCGAGCGCGGACCGCACGGCGCCGCGCGCCGCGTTCTCCATCAGCACGACGCCGGGCAGGCCCAGCTCGGCCTCGGCGCGGCGGTCGACCTCGCGCAAGGCGTCGCGCGACAGGGGAGCGGGATCGTTGGGGTGCATTCGCGGCGCCGCGCGCCCTCGGGGACGCGCGGCTCCGCTAGGATACCGCCATGCGTCGCTTCGCCATCTCGTGTGCCCTCGCGGCCGCGCTCGCGGCCTCAGGTTGTGCCCCGACGGAACCGGACCCGCAGCCGACGGTCGACGTCTCGATCCTGCCGCGCGCGGGCGCGACCGGCGGCGTCGATCGCGCCGTGGTCGTGCACGGCGAGGCCGAGCTCGTGCTGGACGCGCGCGGCGTCGGCGAGCTGCGCGCGCACGCGACGGACGAGGCCGGCGAGACCCACGAGCTGGGCTCGCTCGCGCTGGGCGACCAGTTCCGCGTCGCGCGCTTCGCGCTGCCCGGCGACGGCGACCGCCCGCTCGCCATCCGCGTCGACGCGCCGGAGACGGTCCAGTGGCGCACGCTCGGCGTCGACGAGGAGGATCCGGTCGAGGGCCACGCCGGCGACCTGCCCGGCAGCTGCGCGGGGCGCAACGTCGTCGTCTTCCTGGCCGACAGCCTCGCGGCGCGCCACACGACGATCCACGGCTACGAGCGCGCGACGACGCCGGGCCTGGAACAGCTCGCGGCGGAGGGCGTGCGCTTCGAGGCCGCGCACTCGCAGACCTCGTGGACCATGCCGTCGGTGACCTCGCTGTTCACCGCGCAGACCCAGGAGCGCCACGGCATGCTGCGCATGAACCAGCAGCTGCCCGAGGGCATCGGCACGCTGGCGCAGACCTTCAAGGACGCGGGCTACAAGACGATCGGCCTGATCCAGAACGGCATCATCTGGGGCCACACGCGCCTGGACCGCGGCTTCGACGAATACGACGTGCGGCGCGAGGGCAACAAGGTCAGCGAAGCGATCATGCAGAAGGCGCGCGACCTGATGCTGGTGGACCGCGGCCGCCCGCTGTTCCTGTACGTGCACCTGACGCCGCCGCACCAGCCGTACCTGCCGCCGAAGGTCTACTCGAACGAGTTCGTCGACCCGGAGTACGACGGTGAGATCACCGGTTCGATCCGCGACTCGGCGATGATGAACCACTACCGGCCGGAGCCGACGCACCCGGACGTGCAGCACATGCAGGCGCTGTACGACGGCCACATCAAGTACGTCGACGACATGATCGCGTCGACGATGCACCAGGTGTGGGAACAGAGCCCGCCGGAGGACTGGCTGGTCGTCGTCACGTCCGACCACGGCGAGGCCTTCCTGCAGCACGGCGCGCAGGGGCACAACTCGCAGGTCTACCAGGAGATGGTGCACATCCCGCTGGTCGTGACGGCGCCGGGTTCGCCGCTGCCGTTGGGCGCGGAGGTCTCCGCGCCGGTCAGCCTGCTGGACGTCGGGCCGACGCTGCGCGCGCTCACCGGCCTGCCGGCCCACGACCAGGTCGAGGACGGGCGGTCGCTGTTGCCGCTGATCGCGCAGCCGGACCGGGACCTGCGGCGGCCGTTCTTCTTCAGCTCGCGCTACCCGAAGGAGATGGCGGGCCAGCCCACGTGGACCGCCGTGCGCCTGGGCGACTACAAGCTGCTGCGCACCGCGGACAAGGTCGAGCTGTACGACCTGGCGAACGACCCCGAGGAAACGCGCGACCTGGCGGCGGAGCTGCCGCTGCGCACGCGCGCGATGGCCGAGATGCTGGACGAGTGGCGCGCCGGCGGCGTGCGCGGCGACGCGAGCCACGCCGAGCTGCCGGCGGGCGCCCAGGCCGAGCTGCAGAAGCTGGGTTACGTCGACTCCGAGGGCAACGACATCGCGTCGCCCGACGCGGATCAGTGACCGGCGTCGCGCGCCGGCACCGACGCGGTGGGGTTGCGGTCGAAGGCGCGGACGCGCGGGTAGTAGTGCGCGCGGT
>JAUHYB010000543.1 GCA_030426745.1 bacterium | reverse complement strand
TTGGCCGCGACCATCGCCAGCACGACGGTCACGAACAGGAACGCGCTGGCGGGGCGCAGGCCCGACGCGGAGCGGAACTGGGCCGACTTCACTCGGTCACCTCCGCCAGGTCGTCCGGGCGCTCGTCATCGGGCTCCTCGCGGTCGAGCTGATCGCGGTCGAAGCCGAAGCGCAGGCGCATCAACACGGCGGCCAGGCCTTCGTTGCCCGCGCGCTCGAGGTCGCCTTCGCGCATCATCGCGTCGAGGCGCTTGCCGAGCTCGTGGTTCTCGCTCTGCATCCAGCTCGACGCCAGCCCCACCGCCAGAGCGGTGAGGCTGACGAATAGAGAGAGCAGCACCCGCGTCACCGCGACTCCTCCGTTCCACGGGAGGACGGCGACGCGTGGTCGAGGTCGGGCCGCTTGCGCACGGCCACGCGCAGGCGCGCGGAGCGCGAACGCCGGTTGCGCCGACGCTCGTCCTCTCCCGCGCTGATCGGTTTCTTGGTCAGGACGTCCCAGCGACCGCCGCGCACGCCCTGTTGCAGGAAGCGCTTCACCTCGCGGTCCTCGCCCGAGTGGAACGAGATCACGGCCAGCCGCCCGCCGTCCGCCAGCCAGTGCTCGGCGGCGTCGAGGCCGCGCAGGAGCTCCTCGCCCTCCTCGTTCACGGCGCGGCGCAGCGCCTGGAAGCACTTCGTCGCCGGGTGCACGCGTCCGCCGCCGCCCAGCGTGTTCGCGATCAGGTCCGCGAGCGCGGCCGTGCGCTGGAACGGAACGCGGCGCCGCGCGGCGACGATCGCCGCCGCGACCTTGCGCGAGCGCGTCTCGTCGCCCTCGTAGTAGAAGAGGTCGGCGAGGTCCGACTCGTCCCACTCGTTGACGATGTCCGCGGCGGTGCGCTCGATCGAACGATCCATGCGCATGTCGAGCGGGCCGTCGTCCAGGAAGCTGAAGCCGCGCTCGGGTCGGTCGAGCTGCATCGAGCTGACGCCCAGGTCGAACAGCGCGCCGACCGGCCGACCGATGCGCTCCTTGCGGATCGTGCGCGCCAGGCCGGCGAGGTGTCCCTTGCGCAGGCGCACGCGATCGGCGAACGGCGCCAAGCGCTCACGCGCCATGGCGAGCGCGTCGTCGTCGCGGTCGACGCCCAGCACGCGCACGTTCGGGCACGCCTCGAGCACCAGCGCGGTGTGCCCGCCCAGGCCGAGCGTGCCGTCGACGATCCAGCCCTCGAGGCGCGCGGGGTCGCCCCCCACGAGCCCCGCGAGCACCTCCGTCGGCAGCACCGGCACGTGGGCCGGGCGCTCGTCGCGCTCCGGTCGTTCCGGACCCCCGCTGTGGACCATCGCTTCCAGCATCTCCCCTTCTCTCGGACGGCTCGGGACCCCTCAGTCCCCGCCCATCCCGCACAGGACTTCGCCCAGCTCGTCGAAGTCGCCGCCGCTCTCCTCCTGGAACTCCTCCCACCGAGCGCGGGGCCAGAGCTCCGCGCGCTCGATCACTCCGACCATGGCGACCTCCTTGTCGAACCCGACCTGTTGCCGCAACTTCTCGGGGACCAGCAGGCGTCCGGAGGCGTCGAGCTGGACGCGGTGGGTGTTCGAGAAGAACAGCCGCTGCATCTTGCGCGCCTTGGCGCCGGCGAAGGCCTGGGTGTCCATCCGCGCGAGCGCTTTCTGGAACCCCTCCTCCGAGAACAGGAAGAGACAACCGTCGAGGCCCAGGGTCAGGAAGGCGACCATGTTCCCCTCGGCGTCGCGACCGAGCGCCTGTTGGAAGCGCTTGGGCACGAACACGCGATGCTTCGCGTCCATGGAGTGGATGGAGTCCCCGTAGAACACCCCAGCTACTCCCGGATGGCCGAGGTCGACCCCCAGCTCCACTTTCCACCACTCAGCACCACGCCCCTATCCTCCACTACCACCCCGTCCCCGTCCAGACGGCCGGATCCACTTTCCGTGGGTTTCCAGGGCGATTCGTGCCGTCCCGGGGAGGCGCGCGCGGGGCACCACCAGATGTGGTGGTAAGCCGGTCCAGGCACACCAGATCCGGCGGGCGCGAGGATCTCCCATTTGCGGGAGAGGGCCGTCCCGCGACCGGCGCGGGGGCGCGCGCGGGGCCGTGGGGAGGCCGGCGCGCCGGGATCCGGCGAGCGCCACCGGGCCCCACCGCTCCGGGCCCCACCGCTCCGGGCAGCGCGGTAAGGCGAAGGTACGGTGCCGGGTGCAAGATCGTCGGGTTAGCGCAGCAGGGCGGCCGGATGCCGCCCTGCTGCGCTAAC
>JAUHYB010000542.1 GCA_030426745.1 bacterium | reverse complement strand
CCAGCAGGTCGCGCCCTTCGGCCAGCGCTTCCTCCGACGCGGCGCGCACGTCGTAGCGGCCGAAGTGGAACCCGTCGTAGCCGCGCGAGATCGCGTCGAAGCGGTCGCGCAGCGCGTCGGTCGCGAGATCCGTGCCGTCCAGGAAGATCGCGCCGCGGCAGTGCGTGCCGAGCTCGACGAGCTGCACCCGCTCGCCGGCGGCGGGCACCTCGAGCCAGCGGTCGACGTTCGCGTCCATGTAGTGGTCGAACAGGCAGACCGCGCGGTCGTCGTCCAGCACCAGGCGCTCGAGCGTGCGCTCGCCGTCGCCGACGACGACGGGCATCACCTTGCGCGCGACCGAGTGCAGGCGGAAGCGGTCCTCGCCCGGCCGCTTCAGCACGAACACGCCGAACTCCACGCCCGGCGCGTACTCCTGCAGGATCTGGTCGTCGTCGCGCGCGGCGAGCTCCTCGCGCAAGCGGTCCTCCGAGCGCACGACGACCACGCCGCTGCCGCGCTCACCGACGTCGGGCTTCAGCACGACCGGGTAGTCGACGCCGATCGTCGCGAAGAACGCGCGCGCGTCCTGCATGCGCTCGTCGACCGTGCGCCCGGCGGCCAGCAGCGCGTGGCGCGCGACGAACCCGCCGCCGCCGCGGAGCCCGTCGAGGATCTCGGACTTGCGCTCGCCCGCCAGCCCGCCGCCCGGCATCGCGGGGTTCGTCGCCGACAGGAGGCGGACGCTGCGCCGGCGCACCATGCCCTTCGCGACGTGCCAGACGATCGGCGGGTAGAACGCCCAGCGCGGCCAGAACTCCCAGCGGCGCCAGCGCTCGTAGCGCGCGCGCAGCAGGCGCCGGCCGCGGTGGCTGAACAGCGGCAGGACGAGGCGCTCCAGCGCGAAGATGCCGACCAGCAGCACGACGAACGCGTAGGGCGCCGCGCCGCCGAGCCGGTCCGCGACGCCTTCGAGCGTGCCGCCGAACCACGCGGCGAGGCCGACCAGGAGCGGCGTCCAGATCGCGCACGCGACCACGAAGGCGCCCGCGAAGCGCGGGAAGCTCGCGCGCACGACGCCGGCCGCGACGTAGGTCGGCAGCCGCAAGCCGGGCAAGAAGCGCGACAGGAACACGACGCGCACGCCGCGCTGTTCGAACCACCGCGCGCCGCGCTCGACCGCGGACTCCTTGACGACCCAGCGCAGCGGCGCGCGCGCGAGCGCGGGGCGACCCAGCGCGCGGCCGAGGCCGTACAGCCCGATGTCGCCGATCAGGATGCCGGTGAAGCACGCGACCGTCGCCGGCACGAACTCGATGCGGCCGCCGGACACGAGCAGGCCCGCGGCGATGCACGCGAGGTCCTCGGACACGAGCGTCGCGAGCGCGAGCAACGCCAGCAGCGCGACCAGGCGCATGCCGCGGAAGGGCGGCGCCCACTCGGGGTTCCACGGCTCGAGCGACGCGGCGACGCGCGCGGGGTCGGCGTTCGCGCGCGTCGGCGCGGCGCCCGCCTCGACGTCGTCCAGGAAGCGCTCCAGCCGGACGGCGACGTCCTCGGTCTGCAGGAAGGGCAGGAAGTGGTTCGCGTCCAACCACTCCTCGCGCGCTTGCGGCAACAGGCGCACGTGCTCGCGCGCCGCTTCCGGCGGCACCAGCACGTCGCCCTCGCCGTGCATCACCAGCGCGGGGCCGTCGTAGTCCAGCAGCGCGCGGCGCAGCGGGCGCTGGTCCGTCTCGTGGAACTGGCGCGCGTAGCCCTCGCCGAACATCGAGCCGTCGAGCAGGCCGAAGTGCGGCGTGAACCAGCGCAGGGCGCGCAACAGCCACAGCTGGCCGCCGTGCACCGCGTGGTTCAGCTCGTAGGAGCCGAACAGCTCCAGCTCCTGCACGCCGATCGCCGCGAGCATGGTGAGCGAGGCGACGCGCTCGGGCGCGTGCTGCGACCACTCGAGCGCGACGCCGCCGCCCATCGAGAAGCCGACGAGGTGCACGCGGTCCAAGCCGCGCGCCGCGGCCCAGTCCTCCATGCTGCGCGCCTGCGCGTCGACCGACAGGTCCGGCCACGCGCCGCGCGACGCGCCGAAGCCCGGCAGGTCGACCAGGAACATGCGCCGGTCCAGCACGAGCTCCTCGGCGACGCCGCGCATGTCGCTCCATCCGCCGGGGCTGCCGTGCAGGAAGACGATCGGGACGCCCGACTCGCCGCGGAACTCCTGGTACGCGAGCGGCCCGCGTTCGCCGGTCGGCTCGCCGTGGTCGAAGACGGCGACCTCGTCGCGCTCGA
>JAUHYB010000541.1 GCA_030426745.1 bacterium | reverse complement strand
AGCTCACCCGCCGCCTGGACCCCGCGGGCCCCGAGGGGCGCCGCATCGCCGCGGAGATGAAGCAGCTGCTGGAGCAGGGCGAGGTCGCGAACCGCGGCGAGCTGCCCGTGCGCTGGGGCCGCGTGTCGAAGGCGACGGACGAGACGCTCGACCTGTCGATCGACGTGGTGCTGATGACCGGCGCGGGCCCCAAGCACCGCCACCCGAACGGCGAGGTGTCGTTCGCGATCGCGCTCGACGGCGACCCGCGCTTCGACGGCAAGCCGGAGGGCTGGGTCGTGCTGCCGACGGACTCGGTGCACGTGCCGACCGTCGAGGGCGGGACGATGTTGATCGCGTACTTCCTGCCGCAGGGCGCGATGGAGTTCCTGGAAGCGGTCTGATCCGACCGGACTCCGCACGACGCAGCCGGCGCTCAGCTCGCGCGCACTTCCACGCGCTCCCGCTGGCTCTCCATCAGCCCCGCGCGGTGCGTCAATAGCAGCGCGACGACAGCGGCAACGGCGGTCGTCGGAACCAACGACAGCCCGACCATCTTCGACACGACCAGCGTCGACCCCAGCGGCGTCTTGGTCACGCCCGTGTTGATCGCGGCCATCATCGCGCACGCGAGCACCGCCTCGTTGGTCCCGGGCAGGACGAAATGCGCCGCGTGGGCCAACGCCGCGCCGATGAAGAACAGCGGGATGATGAACCCGCCGCGCCAGCCGCACGCGAGCGTAACGGTCGTCCCGGCGAACTTCGCCGCCGCCGCGGACAGGAAGAACGACAGCGGCGCGGCCGACGCCAGCAGCGGGTCGATCTGGTACTTCCCGTAGGTCAACGCGTAGGGCGACGCCAGACCGAGCAGGCCCAGCAGCACCCCACCGGCGACGAAGCGGGGGCTGTCCCCCAGACGTGATGCGAGGGCCGTCGCTCCGCGCACCGCGAGGATGAACGCCACCGCGACCACTGCGCCCGCGACCCCGGCGACGGCCGACCACAAGAGGTCGAGCGGCACCGGTTGCGCGAGGAGGTCGATGTGCCAGACCGGCGTCAATCCCAGCCCCGACGCGCCGACGTACACGGCGTAACCGACCAGCGACGCGACAACGCCCGGCAGCAAGGCTTCGTGGTACTCGAGCCCCTTGCGGTGCAGGATCTCCAGCGCGAAGAGCGCGGCGCCGACCGGCGCGCCGAACAGAACCGTGAACGCCGCCGCCATGCCGCTGATCGTCATCACGCGTTGATCGATCGGGGCGAGGCGCAAGGAGAGCGCGAGGCGTCGCGCCAAGGTCCCGGAGGTCTGCACGAGCGGGGCTTCGGGCCCCGCGCCGCCGCCGGTCGAGATGCACACCAGCGACACGGGAACGAGCGCCCGCAGGTCGCGCACTCGCGGACCCTCGTCGTCCAGGACGTGCACGTTGTCGACGAGGAGTTCCATGTCTCCACAGGAACCCAGGCGCCGGACGAGCCAGGCGGCAAGCACGCCGGCTCCGGACAGGATCCCGAGCTGGATCCACGGGTCGCGCGCGCCGGGCCCCACGGCGTGCTCCAGCGCGTGGAGCGCCGCGAGATAGGCGAAGCCGATCGCGCCGCCCACGAGTCCGATCGCCGCCGACCACGCGAGCGTCGCTCGCAGCCGCAGCGGTGCGCGCGCGCGGCTGCTCTCATCCGTGATCGACTTCGAGGGTGACATGAGTTCGTCGCGGGGGACCGGGTGCCTCGGGCCGTGAGGCTATGCAACCGAGCCCTGCTCGTCCATGCGCCCAGCGCGCGCCAGGCGCCGCTCCTCCACCAGGCAGTACAGCGTCGGCACGACGAAGATCGTGATCAGCGCGACGACCATCCCGCCGACGGACGGGATCGCCATCGGGACCATCACGTCGGATCCGCGGCCGGTCGACGTCAGGATCGGCACCAGCGCCAGGATCGTCGTCGCCGTCGTCATGAGGCACGGGCGGATGCGGCGCTTGCCGGCCTGCACGACCAGGTCGCGCACGTCCTCCCGCGTCCGCGGCGCGCCGCCGTCGAAGCTCTGCTTCAGGTAGGTCGCGATCACGACGCCGTCGTCGGTCGCGATGCCGAACAGCGCCAGGAAGCCGACCCAGACGGCGACGGAGAGGTTCAGCGGCCTGACCTGGAACAGCTCGCGCAGGTCGACGCCCGCGACGCTCGCGTCCAGGAACCAGCCCTGGCCGTAGAGCCACAGCATCAGGAAGCCCCCGGACCACGCGACGAAGACCGCGGTGAAGACCATCGCGGTCGTCAGCGTCGACCGGAACTGCAG
>JAUHYB010000540.1 GCA_030426745.1 bacterium | reverse complement strand
GTCTTCGACGAGAAGGAGCGCAAGCAGGCGGTCCGCGACGGCAAGCGGTTGACGCGCGGCCTGAACGCGGGCCCGGGCGCGGCGTCGGGGCGCGCGGTGTTCTCGCCGTCGAAGGCGGAGGCCATGTCGAAGTCGGGCGCCGTCGTCCTCGTGCGCACCGAGACGTCGCCCGAGGACATCAAGGGCATGCAGGCCAGCGTCGGCATCCTGACGGCGCGCGGCGGCATGACGAGCCACGCGGCGCTGGTCGCGCGACAGATGGGCAAGGTCTGCGTCGCGGGCGCCGGCGAGCTGGAGATCGACCACAAGAAGGCGCGCATGCGCGTCTCCGGCGTGACGGTCAAGGAAGGCGACTGGATCTCGATCGACGGCACGACCGGCGAGGTGTTCGTCGGGCGGCTGTCGACGCAGGACTCCGAGGTCGCGCGCAGCCTGACGCCGGGCAAGCGCAAGCGGAAGACGACGCCGGCGATCGTCGAGGCGTACGACAAGCTGCTCACCTGGGCCGACGAGGTGCGGACCCTGCGCGTACGCACGAACGCCGACCAGCCCGAGCAGTGCCGCACCGCGGTCGCGCTGGGCGCGGAGGGCGTCGGCCTGTGCCGCACCGAGCACATGTTCTTCGGCGAGTCGAAGATCGAGGCGATGCGCGAGATGATCCTCGCCGACGGGCCGGAGGCGCGCGAGGCCGCGCTCGCCCGCCTGCTGCCCCTGCAGCGCAAGGACTTCGAGGGCATCTTCAAGGAGATGGGCGACCTGCCGGTGACGATCCGGACGCTCGACCCGCCGCTGCACGAGTTCCTGCCGCACGGCGACGAGGAGATCCGCGTGCTGGCGCGCGAGCTGGGCGTGAAGCCCGCCGACATCCGAGCGAAGGTCGAGCAGCTGACCGAGCTGAACCCGATGCTCGGCCACCGCGGGTGCCGCCTGGGCATCACCTACCCCGAGATCACGCGCATGCAGGCGCGGGCCATCTTCGAGGCCGCGTGCCGCGTCGCGAAGAAGTCCGGCGTGCGCCCGCAGCCCGAGATCATGATCCCGCTGATCGCCAGCCGCGAGGAGCTCAGCCTGCAGGCCGAGATCGTGCGCGACGTCGCCGAGGAGGTCTTCCGCAAGGCGAAGATGCGCGTCCCCTACCTGCTGGGGACGATGATCGAGTTGCCGCGCGCCGCGCTCGTCGCGGGCGAGATCGCCGAGGAGGCCGAGTTCTTCTCCTTCGGCACGAACGACCTGACGCAGACGACCTACGGCATCAGCCGCGACGACGCGGGCAAGTTCATCCCGGTCTACGTCGACCGCGAGATCTTCCGCGCCGACCCCTTCGGCACGCTCGACAAGCGCGGCGTCGGTCGCCTCGTCGAGATCGCCGCGATGGACGGACGCGCGACGCGCCCCGACCTGAAGCTCGGCATCTGCGGCGAACACGGCGGCGACCCGGAGTCGATCGACTTCTTCCACCGCATCGGCCTGCGTTACGTGTCGTGTTCGCCGTACCGCGTGCCGATCGCGCGCCTGGCGGCGGCGCAAGCGGCGCTGCGGGCGGCGCTCTAGAGACCGGTTCGAACGCGGTTCCGCGCGCCGCTACAGCGCCACGCGGACCCGCGCGTCGACCGCCACGCAGCGCGCCGCCTCGTGCGACGCCATCAGCGGGTTGATGTCCAGCTCCGCGATCTCGGGGAAGTCCTGCACGAGCTGCGCCACGCGCAGCAGCACCTCCTCGACGCGCTCGAAGCAGATCGGCGCGTCGCCGCGCACGCCCTCGAGGATGGGCAGCGCCTTGACCGAGCGCACCATCTCGCGCGCGTCGCGGTCGGTGAACGGCAGCACGCGGAAGGCGACGTCCTTCAAGACCTCGACGTAGATGCCGCCCAGGCCGAACATCAAGAGCGGCCCGAAGGCCGGGTCGTGGCTCATGCCGACGATCAGCTCGCGGCCGCCGTCCAGCATCTCCTGCACGAGGAAGCCGGTGAGGCGCGCGCCCTCGACCTGCGCGATGCGGTCCGCCATCGCGTTCGCGGCCTCGCGCACGGCGTCCGCGCCGTCGAGGCCGACGACCACGCCGCCGAACTCCGACTTGTGGGACAGGCCGTCGCCGACCGCCTTCAGCACGACCGCGCCCCCGAGCTCCGCCGCCGCCGTCGCGGCCTCGTCCGCGGTCGCGACGCGGCGCGACCCGGCGAAGGGCACGCCGTAGGCCGCCAGCACTCGCTGCGACTCGTCGAGGTGCAGCTCGCCGCGACCCGCCGCGCGCGCGGACGCGATGACCGCCT
>JAUHYB010000539.1 GCA_030426745.1 bacterium | reverse complement strand
ACGCCTTGTTCGCTTCGGCCATCTTGTGGACGTTCTCTTTCCACTGGACCGAGGCGCCGGTGCCGTTGTACGCGTCGACGATCTCCTCGGCGAGGCGCTGCGCCATCGGCTTGCCCTTCTTCTTGCGCGAGTTGTCGACCATCCAGCGGATGGCGAGGCTCTGCTGGCGGGCGCGCTTCACTTCGCGGGGCACCTGGTAGTTGGCGCCGCCGACGCGCTTCGAGCGCACCTCGACCATGGGCCGGATGTTCTCGATCGCCTTGGTGAAGATCTCGACCTGGTCCTCGGCCTCGGGGAGCTTCTTGGCGGCGAGGTCGAGCGCGTCGTAGAAGATCTTCTGCGCCGTGCTCTTCTTGCCGTCGAGCATGATCTTGTTGACGATCTTCGTGGCCAGCATCGACCCGAACTTCGGGTCGGGCTTGAGGTGGGCCGCGGTGGACTTGTAGTTGCGGGGCATCGTCGTCTACTTCTTGGGGCGCTTGGTGCCGTACTTGGAACGACCCTGGGCACGGTCGTCGACGCCGCTGGCGTCGAGGGTGCCGCGCAGGATGTGGTAGCGCACGCCGGGGAGGTCGCGCACGCGGCCGCCGCGGATCAGCACCACCGAGTGCTCCTGGAGGTTGTGGCCCTCACCGGGGATGTACGCGGTGATCTCCTTGCCGTTCGAAAGACGCACACGGGCGATCTTCCGGAGCGCGGAGTTCGGCTTCTTCGGGGTCTGGGTCTTGACCTGCAGGCAGACGCCGCGCTTGTGCGGACAGGCGTCCAGCACGGGCGACTTCGACCGCTTCTTGACCTTGTTGCGGCCCTTGCGGACCAACTGGTTGATCGTCGGCATATCGGTTGGGTGGTTGCCCCTGACGGGCGAGGGACCCCGCGGGGTCGGGTTGCCCTCCGCGCCCGAACGAGGCGCGCTGCTCGCCGGGCGGGCAGGAGGGCCGAGTATTCTATGGAACCGCGGCGAGGGGTCAAGCCCGAGGGGGCCTCCCCCGCCGCGGTCGTGCGCGAGGCGCCGGACTACTCGCCGGCGTCCTCCTTCTTCTCCGCGTCGCCGGCGTCGCCGCCCGCGTCGGAGGGGTCTTCCATGATCGCGACGCTGCCGGTCGTGCCGGTCGCCTCCAGAGCGGCGTCCGCGCCGGCGTCGGCCGACAGGGTGCCGCTGATCAGCGCTTCCATGTCCGCGTCGCTCTGCGCCGGGGAGAACCCGCTGCCCGAGCCGATCTCGCCGAAGTCGATGTTCTTCTTCACGCGAGTGCGGTAGTGGTCGCGGAAGCCCGTGCCCGTCGGGACCATGTGGCCGAGGATCACGTTCTCCTTGAGGCCGACGAGGTTGTCGCGGCGGCCGGCGATGGCGGCCTCGGTCAGCACCTTGGTCGTCTCCTGGAAGGAGGCGGCGGAGATGAACGAGTCCGAGGACAGCGAGGCCTTCGTGATGCCGAGCAGCAGGGTCTGACCCGTCGCCGGCTTCTTGCGGTCCTTGCGCAGCACCTCGTTCTGGCGGCGGAAGTGGAACTTGTCGACCACGGCGCCGGGCAGGAGGTCCGAGTCACCCGACGAGCGCACCTCGACCTTGCGCACCATCTGCGCCAGGATCGTCTCGATGTGCTTGTCGTCGATCGTCACGCCCTGCGAGCGGTAGACGTTCTGGATCTCCTGCTTGAGGTAGCGCAGCAGCTCCTCCTCGCCGCGGACGCGCAGGATGTCCTGCGGGTCGAGCGGCCCGTCGACGAGCGGCTCGCCGGCGCGCACCTCGTCGCCCTTGTGGACGCGGAGGTGCTTGCCCTGCGGCACGGCGTGCTCCTGTTCCTGGATCACCTCGCCGTTCTCGCCCAGCGCGCGCACGATGATCGTGCGCTTGCCGCGCTTCTTGTCGCCGAGCTCGACGATGCCGTCGATCTCCGCGATGACCGCCGGGTCCTTCGGGCGACGCGCCTCGAAGAGCTCGGTGACGCGCGGCAGACCACCGGTGATGTCCTGCGTACCGGCCGCTTCACGCGAGGTCTTCGCGATGATGTCGCCCGCCTCGATCTTCACGCCGTCGTCGACTTCGATGTAGGCGCGCTCGGGGATCGGGTAGACGGCGATCGGCTCGCCCTTCTTGTCCTCGATGACGAGTTGCGGGTGCAGGTCGCCCTTGTGCTCGGTGACCTGCTTGCGCGCGGTGCCCTGGCGGGCGTCGCGCTCCGTCTTCATCGTCTTGGACTCGATCAGGTCCTCGAAGCGGACCTTACCGCCGGCCTCGGCGATGATCGGCACGTTGTGCGGGTCCCAGGTGC
>JAUHYB010000538.1 GCA_030426745.1 bacterium | reverse complement strand
TCGTGTCGACCTCGCTGCGCGTCGCGGGCGACGACATGGACGAGGCGATCGTCCAGCACCTGCGCCGCCACCACAACCTGCTCATCGGCGAGCAGACCGCCGAGCGCATCAAGCTCACGATCGGCTCTGCCTTCCCGATGGACCAGGAGCTGTCGATGGAGGTGAAGGGCCGCGACTCGGTGTCCGGCCTGCCGCGCCGCACGACCGTCACCTCGATCGAGGTGCGCGAGGCGCTGTCCTACCCCGTACGACAGATCTGCGACTCGGTGCGCGGCATCCTCGAGGAGGCGCCGCCCGAGATCTCGGCGGACCTCGTCGACACCGGCATCACGATGGTCGGCGGCGGCGCGCTCCTGTTCGGCATCGCCGACGCGGTGTCGGAACACCTCGGCATCCCCGCGCGGGTCGCCGACGATCCGCTGACCGCGGTCGCCCGCGGCACGGGCATCTTCCTGGACAAGCTGGACGTCTTCTCGCGGGTCCTCGCGGCCGACGAGGAGGACTAGAGCTCCGCGGTGCGCGTCCGGCTCGGTGTCTGGACTCGATCGCGGGCCCTGACGCTGCTCTCGCTCGCGGTGCTGGGCGGCGCGACCTTGCGCCCGCACCCGCTGGTCGACCGCGCCTTCGCGTTCCTCTCGTCGGGGACGCGCGTCCTGGGCGAGATCGCGCTGCCGCTCGACCTGTCGCGCACGCGCGAGGCGCACGCCGCGCAGGAGAGCCTGCTGGCGAAGGGCTCGCAGGCGCGCGAGTGGTCGGACACGGCGCTCGCGCGCGAGCAGGAGTGGGTGTTGCCGCGCCGCGCCGACCTCGTCGCCGGGCGGCGCTTCGTGCACGCCGAGGTCGTGCGCTCGGGCTCCGGCGACCTGGACACGATCGACGTGCGGCTCGCGACCACGGCCGGCGTGCGCGCCGGACAGCCGGTCGTCGTGGGGGAGCACTTCGTCGGCCGCGTGCGGGCGCTCGACCCCGCGCGCGAGGGCGCGGCGACGGTGGAACTCGTCACCGGCCGTGACTTCCGCGTCGGCGCGGAGGCGACGCCGGAGAGCCGCGCGCGCGGCGAGGTCCCGTGCCGGCTCGTCGCCGGCGGCCTGTCGTCGCGGGCGCGCGAGGAAGGGCGCGACGAGGTCGCGCTGGCGGTGCGCACGCCCAGCCGGCGCCGCGTCACCTCCGGCGTCGTGCGCGTGCACGAACCGCTCCTCGCGGACGACGACGCGGGCAACGCGACGCGCCTCCTGGCGGAGGGCTTCCTGCTGGGCGAGCTGGCCAGCGACGACCCCGACGCGCCGCAGCCGGAGGTGCGCATCGTGCCCGGCCTCGACTACGAGAGCGGCCTGCACCAGGTGCTGGTCGTCACGCCTCCCGCGGGCGGCGCGGCCGTCGTGCCGCTGACGCTCGACACCTTCGAGGGGCGGCGGTGGACCGCGGTGCGTTGCCTGGGCCCCGCGCAGGCGGACGTCGGCCGGGAAGGCGTGACGCTGGCGGTCGGCGCGCTGTCCGGCGCGCGCGAGGGCCAGGCCGTGTCGTACGGCGCGCACTTCGTCGGTCGCCTCGAGCGCGTCGAGGCGCTGTCGTCGGTCGCGCGCACGCTGGGCGACCCGGGGCTGTCGCTGCACGTGCTGGCCCGCCTCGACGGCGAGGACGAACCGCGCGCGATCGGACAGCTCGTCAGCCTGGGCCGCGACCCGGTGACGCGCGAGGTGCGCATGCGCTGGGTCGCGCGCGTGGCGCTCGACCCGCTGGGCACGCACGGTCCGCGCCGCGCGGAGCTGTACACCGGTTCCGGCCAGCTCGGCGTGCCGCGCGGCTTGTGGATCGGCGAGGCCGAGCTACCCGGCGCGCGCGGCGAGCACGAGCTGCGCGTGCGGCAGGCGGCCGAGGTGCGCGAGCTGCGCACGCTGTGGCTGTGGACGCCCGAGGCGACGCGCGCGCCGGAGGCCGACGCGTGAGGCGCGACAACAAGGTGCTCGCGTGGCTGCTGCTCGCGATCTGGATGACGTGGACGACGGCGGTGCAGTCGCGCCTGGCGGAGAGCCCGGCGTATCGCCTGCCGCCGCCCGACCTGAACCTGGTGTTCCTCGTGTCGATGGCGCTGGTCGTGCGGCGCGCGGACCTGTTGCCGCTGGCGTTCGTCGCGGGCTCGGCGCGCCTCGCCTTCTCGCTGGATCCGCCGCAAGCGGTGTTCTTCGTGACGCTCGCGCTGGGCGCGGTCGGCGTCGGCGCGCGCCGCGCGCTGCAGCTGGAAGGGCCCGTGTGGCGCGCCGTGCTGGCCGGCATCGG
>JAUHYB010000537.1 GCA_030426745.1 bacterium | reverse complement strand
CGAAGCCCGGCCAGTGCACGGGCGCGACGACGCGGACGCCGTCGGGGATGGGATCGCGGTCCGCGGCGGGTGCGCCGGCGCCGCCGATCCACTCGCGCAGCTTGCCGGCCGCGCGCGCGAGGTCCGCCGCGCGCAACGTCGGCCGTCGCGTACCGATCGTGTTCACCCAGTCGATGCGCCAGCGCGGCGCCAGGCGGCGCGCGAGGTGCTGCATGCTCGACGGGTGTCGCCCGAAGTCGTCGGAGAAGACGACGAGTCGCGGCGTCGCGCTCATCCGACGAACGAGCGGATGCCGGCCTCGAGGCGCGCGAGCCCCTCGCGCAGGCTCTCCGCCGGCACGCCGCAACCGACGCGCAGGTGTCCCGGCGCGCCGAAGAACTCGCCGGGCACGACGTCGACGCCGTGCTCGGCCTGCAAGTGGGTGACGAGCGCGCGCGTGTCGCCCACGCCGCGGACGCGCGGGAACGCGATCAAGCCGTGCGGCGGGACGTAGGCGTCGACGAGGTCGCACTCGGCGAGCCAGCGCGCCCACGCCGGCCGGCTCTCGACCTCGACGCGGCGCAGCGGTTGCAACAGTCGCGGCAGCTCGTCGAGCGCGCGCCGCGCCGCGCGCAGGCACGGCGTGGCCGGGTCGACGGTCAACAGGAACAGCGCATCGAGCACCTCGTCCGCGCGGTCGGCCAGGCCCTCGCCGAGGAGGATCCACCCGATGCGCAGCGCGCCCAGCCCGTACGCCTTCGTCAGGCTGCCGATCGACACCGCGTTCGGCGCGACCGCGAAGGCGTGCACGCGCTCGTCGGGCGGCAGGAACTCCTGGTAGACCTCGTCGGACACGAGCACGCCGCCCGCGCGCGCCGCCTCGGCCGCGATCGCGGCGATCTCCTCGGCGGTGTGCTCGCGCCCCGACGGGTTGTGCGGGTTGGACAGGAAGACGTGTCCCGGCGAGGCGCCGTCCAGCGCCGCGCGTACCGCCGCGGGGTCCAGCGCCCACGCGTCCTCCGCGCGCCGTCGCACCGGCGCCGCGTCCGCGCCGAAGCGCCGGGGCAGCGACTCGAGCGGCTCGTAGCGCGGCGTCTCGAAGGCGACGCGCGCGCCCGGCGTGAACCAGCGCGCCGCGCAGACCGCCATCGCCGTGCTCGTGCCGGCCGTGACGATCACGCGGTCGGGGGTCGTCGCGAACAGCTCGGCCAGCCGCGCGCGCACCGCGGGCAGCGCCTCGGCGAACTGCGGCGCGACGTCCCAGGCGAGGCCGTCCAGGAAGCTCGCGTCCGGCGCGGGCATCCCCGACTGGGACAGGCAGTAGGGCGAGCGGAAGGACTCCCGCTGGGCCCAGAACATGTAGGGGAAGAGGGGGGGCTCGGGCATCGTCGCTGCGCCTTCCGCGCGCGTCGGATTGTGTCGGTCCGTGCGGTGGATTGCACCCTCCGGAGTTCCTAGGATCGCGCTCGTCGGCGCGCCGTCCCGCGAGGAGGGCGCGCCCGGCGCTCCGCCGCACGCTCCGGACGTCCCCGCGCGGGACCCGCTCCGGCCCGTCCCGGCGCCGCGCCGCGAGGACAGGACCGTAGACCACCACCGCCAAGCGCCGCCGTCCGCCGGACCGCGCGCGACCCGGCGCCGCGCGCGCCGACCCGAGGGGATCGCCATGAGTGCCGCCACCCGCACGTTCGCCCGCCTTTCGACGAGCACCGCGCTCGTCGCCGTCATCACCGCGCTCGGCACCGCGTCCGCCGACGCCGCGCCGGCGCTGCCGTCGCCGTGGAGCCTGGTCGCGGCGAAGAGCAGCGCCGCCGCTCCCCAGGAAGCGCTGCGGTACGTCCAGGCCGGCGCGCGCGGCGCGAAGGTCCGCAACGTCCCGGACGCGAACGGCCTGCTCGTCGCCGACGTCGGCGGGGGCACGCCGCTGGCCGTCTACGAGGAGAAGGCGGGCTTCCTGCACGTCTCCGTCCCCGGCGGCTTTCGCGTCTGGGTCTACGGCAGCCTGCTCGCCGAGAGCGGCCGCCCCGGCTGGCTGGAGCTGACCGGCAACCAGGTGAACATGCGGCCCGAGCCGCGCACGAAGAACTCCTTCCCGATCGGGCAGCTGCACAAGGGCGACCGCGTGCGCTTCGTGCGCCGCGCCGACCCGACGCTGCCGATGGCGGAGGACTGGGTCGAGGTCTGGTCGCCGTCGACCGCGCGCGCGTGGGTCGCGAAGGGCGAGACCGCCGCGCTGCCCGCCGGCACCGACGGCGCGGCGATCTTCGGCGCGGCCGCCGCCGGCGCGGCGCAGAGCCGCAGCGCGGGGG
>JAUHYB010000536.1 GCA_030426745.1 bacterium | reverse complement strand
CCGTCGGGCCACCAGGCGTCGACGTAGGCGTGGTGCTCGGGGCTGGTCGCCAGCACGCGCCGCCACCCGGCCTCGCGCGGCGCGTCGTCGCCGTCGAAGAACCACAGCACGTTCATGTCCTCGAGTTCGAAGCGCACCGAACCGCGGTCGCCGTTCAGCTCGATCACGTTGCCGTTGTGGTGCCCCCTCGCGAGGCGCGTCGCCTCGAAGCTGGCCGTCGCGCCGCCGGCGAAGGTCGCCAGGAACAGCGCGCAGTCGTCCACGGTGCTCTCCCCCATCGCGCCCGTCGCGGGGTCCTTGCGCTGCTTCACGAAGGTCTTCGCGATCGCGCCGTGCACCCGCGCGACCTCCTCGCCGACCAGGAAGCGCGCCAGGTCGACGAGGTGCGCGTTCAGGTCCCCGTGCGCGCCCGAGCCGGCGTGCTCGCCGCGGAAGCGCCACAGGAGCGGCGTGTCCGGCCCGCCCCAGCTCTGCAGGTAGCGCGCGCGCACGTGCCGGATCGTGCCCAGGCGCCCGTCGCGCACGAGTTGCCGCGCCAGCGCGATCGCCGGGCAGCGGCGGTAGTTGAACCACACGAAGGTCTCCCCCTCGGCCTTCGCCGCCGCGTCGCGCATCGCCCGCGCGTCCGCCAGCGTGCCGGCCAGCGGCTTCTCGCAGATCACGTGCTTGCCCGCCTCGAGCAGCGCCACCGACATCTCGCGGTGCAGGTCGTTCGGCACGGCGACGTCGACGAGGAGCAGCTCGTCGTCCGCGAGCAGCGCGCGCCAGTCGTCGGTCCAGCCCTCCCAGCCGTACCGCGCCGCGAAGCGCTCGAGCGCCGCCGCGTCCCTCCCCGCCACCGTCTTCATGCGCGGCGCGAGCGTCGGCCCGAAGGCGGGCCCGACCTGGCGGAAGGCGTTCGAGTGCGCCCGACCCATGAAGGCCTGGCCGATCATCGCGACGGGGAGCGTGCCGGGAGTCATCGCGGCAGGGTAGCGGGGCGCGCCGCGGAACGAAGTCACGGGCGCGCCGCGAACCGCCCCGCCGCCCGACGGTCTCCACCCCCGGGCGGGGGCGTTCGCCCGGATTCGAGCGAAGGCCTGCGGCAGGGAACCCGCTGGACCGCCGAGGAGAACCGCGACCGTCGGATCCGCGGCGGGGACCCCCGGGGAGCGGCTGATACCGCCCTCCCGGCCCCGAGAACGCTCCCGTAATATACTTGAACGTATAATACCGGGCGGTATAGCCTCCCGGCATGTTCATCGGACGCCAGGACGAGTGGGGCGTGCTCAGCGAGCTCGCCGATTCCCGCGACCCCGAGTTCTTCGTGCTCTACGGCCGCCGCCGGGTCGGGAAAACGGAGCTCCTGCAGCGCTTCTGCGACGAGCGCCGCGCCGTCTACTTCCAGGCGGCGCAGGTGCGCGAGAAGGACAACCTGCGCGCGTTCCGCGACGCGCTGGCCGACTGCCTGAACGACCCCCTCGCGGCGTCGGTCGAGTTCCCCGACTGGCAGGCGGCGCTCGAGTTCGCGGCGGAGCGGGCGGGCGGCGAGCGCCTCGTGATCGTGCTCGACGAGTTCCCCTACCTCTGCGAGGCGAACAAGGGGCTGCCGTCGATCCTCCAGCGCTTCTGGGACACGCGCGGCAAGAAGAGCCGGCTGATGCTGGTGCTGTGCGGCAGCCAGGTGTCGTTCATGGAGAAGGAGGTGCTGGCGGAGCGCTCGCCGCTGTTCGGGCGGCGCACCGGTCAGCGGCGCCTCCTGCCGCTGGCGCCGAGCCAGGCGGTGCGCTTCTTCGACGACTGGACCGTGCGCGACCGCATGCTCGCCTACGCGGTCGTCGGCGGGATGCCGGCCTACCTGCGGCGCTTCCAGGACAGCCGCCCGCTGCGCGAGAACGTCGTGAAGGAGGTGCTGCGGCCCGAGGGCTACCTCTTCGACGAGGTGCAGTTCCTGCTGCGCAACGAGCTGTCGAACCCGGCGACCTACAACTCGATCCTGTCCGCGGTGGCGCGCGGCGAGGAGAAGGTCGGCGACATCGCGCTGATGGTCGGCATCGACTCGTCGACCGCGAACAAGTACCTGTCGGTGCTGCGCGAGCTGGGCTTCGTCGAGCGCGAGATCCCGATCACGGACCCGGACCCGCTGCGCTCGCGGCGCGGGACCTGGCGCATCGCCGACCGCTTCCTGACCTTCCACTTCCGCCACGTGCAGCCGAACGTGAGCCTGATCAACGCCGGCCGCGGGGCGCGGGTGATGGAGGAGTTCGTCGAGCCCGACTGGCCGCGGCTGTACGACGAGGCGCGGCT
>JAUHYB010000092.1 GCA_030426745.1 bacterium | reverse complement strand
CCTCGCGGAGTCGCCCGCGGACCTCCTGCCGGCCTTCCGTCCGCCCGTCGCGCCGGAACGCCCCATCCGCTTCGACGCGCCCGAGTTCGAGGCCCTCCGCGGGGGGAGAACCCCGGTTCCGCGCTGGGGAGACCCCCCCGCGGTGGACTAACCTGTGCGGCGTCGCGGCCGGCACGGGGTCGGCCGCGCGCTCCGAATTCCGAATCCACGAACCACGGAACGCACCATGGCCATCATCGGCACCGGCGCTGACGCGCCCGACTTCGAGCTGGACAGCCACCTCGACTCGAAGGTCAAACTCTCCGACTTCAAGGGCAAGAAGAACGTCATGCTCGTCTTCTACCCGCTCGACTTCACGCCGACCTGAAGCGTCGAGATCCCCGGCCTGAACGCTCTCCAGGAGCAGTTCAACGGCTGCGATACCCAGGTCCTGGGTATCTCCGTGGATTCGAAGTTCTCGCACAAGGCGTGGGCCCAAGGCTTCAGCGGCATCAACTACCCGCTGCTCGCCGACTTCCACCCCAAGGGTGACGTCGCCAAGGCCTACGGTCTCTGGCTCGACGGCCCCGGCATCGGCGACCGCGCGACCGTCATGATCGGCAAGGACGGCAAGGTCCTGTGGGCCGAGTCGGTCGGTCCCGGCGGCGCCCGCGTGCCCGGCGATCTGCTGAACAAGGCCAAGGAACTGGCCCAGTGACGCCGCGGGCGGAGCCGCGCCCGCGCGCGGCTCCGCCTGCCCTCCCGCCCGCCCGCGGCAGGCCCGCGACGCGCCCGCGACCCCCGCGAAGAGGCCTCTCCAGTCCCGCGCGCCGCCTGCCGAAAAAGGCATCCGGGTCGCCTTGACTCCCCCTACCGGCGGGTTAGGCTTCCGCACTCACGTTCCCCGATAGCTCAGTTGGTAGAGCAACCGGCTGTTAACCGGTTTGTCGTAGGTTCGAGTCCTACTCGGGGAGCCACCGCTCACGAGCCCGCCACCGGCGGGCTCGTTTCGTAGGCACCGCCCGCCACCGGCGGGCTCGGTTCGTGAGTACCGACCGCCACCGGCGGGCTCGGTTCGTGAGTACCGCCCGCCACCGGCGGGCTCGATTCGTAGGCACCGACCGCCACCGGCGGGCTCGGTTCGTAGGTACCGCCCGCCACCGGCGGGCTCGGTTCGTGAGTACCGACCGCCACCGGCGGGCTCGTTTCGTAGGCACCGACCGCCACCGGCGGGCTCTCTCGCGCCACGCCTGCCTCGCCGCTCGGGCGGACCGTACCCGCGAGACGCCGAGCGCCCGGTCGGCGAACGCTCGCCGGGAGCGCTCGACCGGCGTGTGTCAGGGCGCGGCGCGGCGGCTCCGTCGCTGGAGCGCGGAGGGCGTCATGCCGAACATGCGCTGGAACGTCCGGCTCATGTGCGCCGCGTCCGCGAAGCCGGCTCCCATCGCTGCCTCCGTGAGCGCCACCCCGTTCACGATCGACGTCGCGGCGCGCTGCAGCTTCAGCCACAGCAGGTAGGGCCGCAGGGGTGTCCCCACCGACTCGCTGAAGACGTGCATGAGGCGCGAGGGCGAGAGGCTCACGCGCGCGGCGAGCGCCTCGAGCGAGGTGTCGATCTCCGCGTCCCCGCGCAGGACCTTCAGCAGGTCTCCGACGCGCGGATCCATGCGCAGGCGCGCGGCGGGCTCGGCGAGGACGCCCAGCGCCCGCGCCATGAACTCGTCCAGGTCGTCGCGCCCGGGGGGATCGGGCAGGTCGGCGAGCGCCGCGCGGCGCTCGTCCTCGGAGATCAGCCGCGCGCTCCCCTGGAAGGTCGCGCGCAAGCTCGCCCCCTCGGCGGACTCGGGGTCCCAGAACGCGATCACCACGACCTTCCCCGCGGCCTCGACCGCGTGCTCGACGTCGGGAGCTGTCAGCACGCCGGGTGCGCGGTGCGTGCCGTTCCCCACCCGCACTTGCACGTCCCCGCTCCGCGCGAGCAGCAGGTGCATCGCGTGGTGCGCGTGCGGCGCGCTCGCGTCGCCGGGGGCTTGCGCCGCGAGGCGCGTAGGCCAGATCGTGAAGGGCGCCGCTTCGGGGAGCTGCATCCGCTGAGTATAGGGCGAGCGCGTCAACTCGCCGCGACCGCCCATCGTCGGCGGTGCAGCGCTCCGGTGGCCGCCAGCGCCCAGCCGATGAAGAGCGCTTGCAGCGGGACACGGAACCAGAGGTACGCCGGCCCATGACCACCGAGCCCGACCTCCTCGACTGCCGAGTAGACGTTCGCCGGCAGCAGCACAAGGAAGAACGCGGCGAGGGCCAGACCGAGCCACGGCGTGGGGCGCGCGACCCGCCACAAGAGCAACGCGGCGGCGACGAGTTCGAGCACGCCCGTCGCGTAGACGATCGTCTCGGCGCCCGGCAAGAACGGCGGCACCATCCGCGCCATCTCGTCCGTCGAGACGAAGTGCGCCGCGCCCGTGAGGACGAGCATCACCGCCAGCGCGACGCGGGCGGCGCGCGCGGTCGGGTCGAGGTGACGTCGCGCACCGGTCCAGGCGCGGGCGACGGCGAAGGTGGAGAGCAGCGTGAGCAAGGGAGCCATGTCGAGTCCTTTCGTTCCGGACCATCGTGCTCGGCGACCCCGACTCCGGCTTGAACGAACCGGCTGCATTCGCGAGTCGTCCGACTCCCCGGAGCTCGCCGACGTCGACCACGCGCCGGAGATCGCGCGCGAGCGGCCTCGCGCGCGCTCCGCCGGCGTCGAGTTCCCCGCGCGCGTCGTCGCGCTCGCGGGGACGCGCCTCGCCGCCGACGGCGTCGGTTCGTGGCGCGCCGACCCGTCCTCCGGGCGGGACTCCGCGGCGCCCTACGCGGGCGCCGGCTCGCGCGTGCGGCGCGAGAACCAGAGCAGCAGCGCGCCGATCGCGATCATCGCCGCGCAGAGCGTCTGCCCCATCGTCATCCCCAGGAGGACGACGCCCACCGGATCCTCGGCGCTCGTGAACTGCGCGTCGGGTTGTCGCAGGTTCTCCAGGAAGAAGCGCACGAGGCCGTAGCCGATCAGGAAGAGGCCGAAGTAGGCGCCCCGGCCGAGCGGGCGGCGTCGCGTCGCGACGAACACGAACAGCAGGACCAGCCCCAGGAGCAGCCCCTCACCCAGCCCCTCGTAGAGCTGCGACGGGTGTCGGAACGGCACGCTCTCGCGCACGACCTCCCAGTCGAGGCGCTCGCGGATCCGGTCCCACGGGATCACGTCTCCGCTCGCGTAGTGGGTCGAGACGCGGCCCTCGATGTCGGCCCACTCGACCTTGTCGTAGGCCATCTGGATCGCCAGCTCGTGATCGCGCGTCGCCAGTCCGTCGATCGCCATCCGTGAGGTCGCCGCGGGGTCGGTCGGGAACCGCATGGCGCCGAAGGTGTCGGCGGAAGTGACGCGCCCGTAGAGCTCGCCGTTGATGAAGTTCGCGAAGCGCACGGCCAGGATGCCCGGCGGCGTCGCGAGGGCGCACGCGTCCCCCACCCGCAGCGCGGGCACGCGGTAGCGCCGGCAGAACACGAGCACCGCGACCGCGACGCCCGTGAGTCCGCCGTGGAAGGACAGCCCGCCGCGCCACACCTGCAGGAAGCGCAGCGGGTCGAGCAGCGCGTGGTCGTAGATGAGCGCGTAGCCGATGCGGCCGCCCGCCAGCACGCCGACCACGACGTACACCAGGAGCTGCGACACGCCGTCGCGGTCCAGGGGCAGGAAGCCGCGCCGCGACAGGCGGTTCAGGATCCAGTTGCCGGCCGCGAAGCCGACGATGTACATCAATCCGTACCAGCGCAGGTCGATCGGACCCGGCACGTCGAGGACGACCGGGTCCCAGGCCGGGAACTCGAGAGCGGCCACGCGCTACTTCTTCTTCGGCCGGAAGGCGACCAGCCGCGCCTCGTTCGTCGTCAAGAACGGGCCCTCGATCAGGTCCACGCAGTACGGGATCGCGGGGAAGACGGCGTCGAGACACTCGCCGATCGCCTTGGGTTGGCCGGGGAGGTTCACGATCAACGCGCTGCCGCGGATGCCGGCGGTCTGGCGCGAGAGGATCGCGGTCGGGACCTTCTCCAGCGAGACCTTGCGCATCAGCTCGCCGAAGCCCGGCATCATCTTGTCGCAGACCTGCTCGGTCGCCTCGGGCGTGACGTCCCGCACCGCGGGACCGGTGCCGCCGGTCGTGATCACCAGGCAACACCCGGCGTCGTCGCACAGCTCGCGGATCGCCGCCGCCACGACCTCGACGTCGTCGGGGACCACGCGCGCGACGGGCTCGAACTCGCTCGACAGGACCTCGTTAAGGTACTCGCGGATCGCGGGGCCGCCGCGGTCCTCGTACTCGCCGCGGCTGGCGCGGTCCGAGACGGTCAGGATGCCGATCTTGGCCGTGTGTGTGCTCATGCGTCGCTCCCGGCGGCTCGGTCCTCCGCGATCCACGCGGCCGCCTCGCAGGCGTGGTAGGTGAAGATCATGTCCGCGCCGGCCCGGTGGATGCCGAGCAGGCTCTCGAGCACGGCGCTGCGCCGGTCGAGCCAACCGCTGCGCGCGGCGGCCTCGAGCATCAGGTACTCGCCGCTGACCTGGTACGCGGCGATCGGCAGGTGCGTGCGCGCGCGCAGACGATGGATGACGTCCAGGTACGGTCCGGCAGGCTTGACCATCACGATGTCCGCGCCTTCGGCGACGTCGGCTTCCAGCTCCCGCTCGGCCTCTCGCCCGTTGGCGGGGTCCATCTGGTAGGTCTTCTTGTCACCGCTCTTCGGCGCGGAGTCGAGCGCGCCGCGGAACGGCCCGTAGAAGGCCGACGCGTACTTGGCGGTGTAGGCGAGGATCGAGACCTCCTGGAAGCCCGCGCCGTCGAGCGCGTCGCGGATCGCGCCGACGCGCCCGTCCATCATGTCGCTCGGCGCGACGACGTCCGCGCCGGCGCGGGCCTGGCACAACGCCTGCTCGCACAGGACCGCGACCGTCTCGTCGTTCAGGATGCGCCCGTCGGCCGCGACGATCCCATCGTGCCCGTCGCTCGAGTACGGATCGAGCGCGACGTCGGTCATCACCGTCACGTCGGGGAAGGCGGCCTTCAAGCGGCGCACGGCGGCCGGCACCAGGCCGTCGTCGTTCTTGCACTCGGCGCCGTCCGAGGACTTCTTCGCGTCGGGGACCTTCGGGAACAGCACCACGGACCGCACGCCCAGGCGCCGCGCGCGCTCGACCTCGCGCTCCAGTCCGTCGAGGCTCCACCGCGTGCACCCCGGCAAGGACTCGATCGGCGTGTCTGCGGCCTCTTCGTGCAGGAACAGCGGCAACACGAAGCGACCCGGATCCAAGCGGGTCTCACGGCACAGCTCGCGCACGGCTGCGGACTTGCGGTTCCGGCGCGGCCGCGCGCGCGACCGCAGCCCGTCCTCTTCGACGTCGTTCCTCATCGCGAGGATTGTCGTCAGCGCCTCCGGTCGTGTCCAGCGCGCGCGGCGCCGCCGAGCGCGATCCTCGACCGCGGATCCCCCCCTCCGGCCGGAGGACACCAGCGCGCCGACGTCAGCCCTCGTCCTCGTGACAGACCACCTCGATGTTGTGGCCGTCGGGGTCCAGGACGAAGGCCGCGTAGTAACGCCCGCTGTACTGCGGACGGATCCCGGGCGGCCCGTTGTCCCTCCCGCCGGCCGCGAGGGCGGCGCGGTGGAACGCGTCGACCTGGCGCCGGTCCTCGGCGACGAAGGCGATGTGCAGCGGCGCGGTCGCCTCCTCCGACTGGTACAGGCAGAGGGAACTCGTGCCCGTCGGCTGACTCAGCTCCGCTCCGTCCGGCGGCCAGTCCGTGACCACGGTCACGCCGATCGGCTCGAGCGCGCGCAGGTAGAAGGTCCTGCTCCGCGCGAAGTCGCGGACGCCGAACTTCACGTGGTCGAACATGGTGGTCCTGTGCGTCGTCGTCGGTGAGCGGTCGTCGGCCCCATGACCCGACGCGTCCCGGTGGATCCCGGGGCGCGGGAGCGAGCGAGGGCGCCATCCTATCCCCCGCCCGCTGCGCCTCCGAGTCCGACGCGGAGGGATCCGGCGCGGCCGGCGCCGTCAGCGAGGCGGCGCGGCGGCTTCGACGCGGGCACCGGACACCGCCGTCGACACGGCGGACGCGACGATGCGATCCGCGGCGCGCTGCGCGCCGGCGATGGACCGGGCGACGGGACCGAGTTCGAGTTCGGCGAGTCGCCCCGTGACGTGGAGGCCCGGGGCCCAGCGCAGGTCCGCGTCGACGATCGGCGACCCGCAAGGCGCGCACGGGAGCGCCGCGGTCCGCACCAGGTCGTCGACCATCGCCCCGCCGGGGCGGCGCGAGGCGAAGCCGGTCGCCAGCAGGATGCGGTCGACCTCCATCGATCCACCGTCGCGCAGGCGCAACCGCGGGCGGCCCGCGCGCTGGTCCAGCCGCGCGACCTCCGTCCGGTGCGAGCCGATCACGTCCCGGCGCACCTTCGCGCGCAAGACCCGCGCGACGTCGGGCGGGATCGAGCCGTCGTGGCGCGCCGCGTCCACGAGCGCGCGCCGCAGTCCCGGGTCGCGCGTGCGCTCGAACGCCGTCATGTTCTTCGGGCCGAGCCAGCCGGGGTCGGTGTCGAAGTCGTGCTCACGGATCTCGTGCCGCGAGATGAGCTCGACGCGGTGGCCGTCGCGCTGCAGCCGCAGGGCGACTTGCGCCGCCGTCACGCCGCCGCCGATGATCGCGACGCGTTCGCCCTCGGCGCGCGGCAGGCCGTCGAAGCCGCGGCGGAAGACGTGCTGGATCCGCGCGTGCCCCTCCGGCGCCCAGCTCGGGCGGGCGAGCTGCTCGCACGAACCCACGGCCAGCACGACCCGGCGCGCGTCGAGGCGCCCGCCGCTCGCGAGCTCGACCCGCGCCCCGCGCCGCGTCAGCGCGCAGGACCGCACCGCGTCGCGGCGGTGCAACGCCGCGAGGCCGTGGCGCTCGACGACGAACTCGCTGTGCGCGCGGAACAGCTCCACCGCGGGCCGGTCGTACGGTCGCGCCCACAGACCCGTCGCGCGCTGCATCCGCGCGCGCGCGAAGCGCCGCAGGTCCATGGCGTGCGCGCCGAGATGATGGACCGAGGTGGACCGCATGTAGGTCATTCCGGTGACCTCCACGCGGTCCCACCAGCGCTCGAGGAGGCGCTCTCCGGGATCGACGATGCACAGGCGGTCCGGCGCGACGCCGGCGTCGCGGAGCAGCCGCACCGCGACGTGGACGCCGTGGATGCCGCCGCCGACGATCAACCAGTCGCAGGACACCGAGCCGATGGCCCGGTCCCCCGCGAGGTCCCCGGTGTCGAGGACCTCGGCGCGCGCCGACGCGCCGGCGCGGGAGGGATCGGAGGTGCTCACGGCCGTCGTTCGCGGCCCTTCTCCGCGCGGCCGAAGCGTCCGAGCTCTCCGTTCGTCTCTCCGTTCGTCTCTCTTCTGCTCGGTCGCGACCCGTTTCCTCGCGCGACCCGCGCCCCTCCGTGCCTGGTCCTCGGTGCCATCCCCGCGCCAATGCCGGCCGCGGCGGTCGAGTTCCCGGCTTCAGCGGAATCCTCCGTCGCGCGGCGACCGGCGCCCGCCGCTCGCGCCCCCTCGAAAAGACGGGCTTTCGTCGAACTCGGGCGGGCCGGCGAGCATTCGTCGGTACCGGTCGCCGGCCGGAGGCGCGCTCCATGGATCGCGCGATCCTCCGGCCGGCGGCGCACCGCCCTCCACCATCGTCACGAGATTCCCAGGATGCCCACGACCCCGGCCGCAGACCCCCGCCTCCCCGTCACCGTGCTCTCCGGCTTCCTCGGAGCCGGCAAGACGACCCTGCTCAACCAGGTGCTCAACAACCGCGAGGGCCTGCGCGTCGCCGTGATCGTCAACGACATGAGCGACGTCAACATCGACGCCGCCCTGGTCGAGCGGGGCGGCGCCGAGCTGTCGCGCACCGACGAGAAGCTGGTCGAGATGTCCAACGGCTGCATCTGCTGCACGCTGCGCGACGACCTGCTCGCGGAGGTGTCCCGCCTGGCGGGTGAGAAGCGCTTCGACTACCTGTTGATCGAGTCCACCGGCATCTCCGAGCCGATCCCCGTCGCGCAGACGTTCACCTTCGAGGACGAGGACGGCGTCAGCCTCGGCGACGTCGCGCGCCTCGACACGATGGTCACCGTCGTGGACGCCGCGAGCTTCCTGCGCGACTACAACCAGGCCGAGGACCTCGCCGAGCGCGGCGAGTCGCTGGGCGAGGACGACCAGCGCACGGTCACGGACCTCTTGATCGACCAGGTCGAGTTCGCCGACGTGATCATCCTCAACAAGCTGGACCTCGTCAGCGAGGAACAGGCCGGCGAAGTGCAGGCCGTGCTCGAAGCGCTCAACCCCGGCGCGCGCGTCCTGTCGGCCACGCGCGGGCAGGTGCCGCTGCGCAGCGTCATCGACACCGGCCTGTTCGACTACGACAAGGCGTCGAGCTCCGCCGGCTGGATCCGCGAGCTCGAGGGCGAGCACACGCCGGAGACCGAGGAGTACGGCATCTCGAGCTTCACCTACCGGACGCCCTACCCGTTCGACGCCGAGAAGCTCTGGGCGTTCGTGAACGACGGCGACGTCTGGCGCGGCGTGCTGCGCTCGAAGGGCTTCTTCTGGGTGGCCGCCGACGACCGCATCGCCTACCAGCTCGCCCAATCGGGCGGGGTCACGAGCGTGACGCCCGCCGGAAACTGGTGGGCCGCCATCCCGCGCGAGCACTGGGGCCACCCCGAGGGCGAGAGACCCGACGAGCGCCCCGGCTGGCACCCGCTGTTCGGCGACCGCTCGCAGTCGATCGTCTTCATCGGCCAGAACATCGACGAGGCGCGGATGCGCGAGCGGCTGGACGCGTGCCTGCTCGACGAGGCCGCGCTGACGAACCCGCAGGAGTGGCACCGCATGCCGAACCCCTTCCCCGAGCTGCGGATGATGGAGGCAGAGGAGTTGGAGGGCGAGCTGGCCTGAGGCGACGACGGAGCGGGCGGCGTCCGGCGAAGACGTCGCCCGAGCCCCTGCCGAAGAGCGGTCGCGGCCGTCGGGTCCCGGGCGACCCCCGATCAGTCCGTCGCGATCACCCCCGACGCGACGATCGTCACATGCCCGCGCTCGTCGAGCTCGGCCACGCCTTGCACGACGACCTCGCTGAGGTGGTCGAGGCCGTGCGTCCCGCGCAGCCCGCCCGTCCGGATCGCGTCGCCGTCGCGGACCTCGACGGTCACGCTGTTCTCGGCGATCGTGTCCAGGTCCGTGCAGCAGTAGTCCCAGGGCGTCGCGCATCCCTCGCCCGGATCACAGGACGTGAGCGCGGAGTCGATCAGCTGGAAGGCGGCGAGGCCGTCGACGAAGGGCTTCTTCGAGCCGCCGATGACGCCGCGCACGGTCACCGTGGCGCCTTCGGCGGCGCCGGCGCGGGCGGCGCCGACGTCCTGGGCTCCGGCGGGGACGGCCGCGAGCCAGAAGTCCGTCGGGACCTCGGCAGTCGGCGTCGCCGCCGGGTCGGACGCGCTCGTCGACGCGTCGTCGCCGCCGCAGGACGCGGCCAGGATCGGGAGGAGGGACAGCACGGAGCAGGTGAGGAGTTTCATGTCGTTTCCTTCGTGAGTGACGGAGATCAGTTCTCCTTGAGCGCGAGCGCGACCGGCATGCGCAACACGCGCAACGAAGCCGGGAGTACGGCGAGGAGGCCCAGGAACAGCACGGCGCCGAACGCGGTCAGCACGGCGACGGCGTCGACCTCGAGCTGGAAGGCGCCCATGGCGATCTGCACGGCGGCGCCTTCGACCAGGAGCCGCGCGACGGCGAGCCCGACCAGGCCGCCGAGGGCCGCGAGCACCACGCCTTCTTGCGCCAGCGCGATGACCAGCGCGCGACCGCGGTAGCCGACGGCGCGCAGCGTGGCGAGCTCGCGCACGCGGTCCTGCACGGCGGCGTTCAGGGTGTTCGCCGCGCCGAACAACGCGGCGGCGACGATCATCGCGGCGAGCACCCAGGCGAGGCCCTGGATGGGCGTGAACCAGGCGGCGAGCTCGGCGTAGTAGACGCTCGAGCGGATCGCCGTGACCTCGAGGTCGAGGCGCTTCTGCATGAACAGGTCGAGGTGCGCCATGTCCTCCGGACGATCGAGGCGGACGAAGACGGCGGAGACGTCGTCGCGCCGCGTCAGGCTCTTCAGGTCCTGCACCGGCGCCCAGAGCTCGCTCTCGATCGTCGTGCCGGGCGCGACGAAGCGGCCGCTGACGCGGAACTCGCCGTTCTCGAAGCGCAGCGTCTCGCCGATCGCGAGCCGCTCCTCGGGCACGCCGAGCCGCGCGTGCACGAGCCGGCCGACGAGCACCTCGCCGGGACCGGGCGGCGCGCCTTCGACGATCGTGACCGCGTCGTGCACGAGGAAGGCCTCGCCCTCCACGCCGCGCACGAAGCCCTCGTAGACAGGATCCGCCGCGCCTTCCGCCGGCGCCGGGCCGAGCCGCAGGCGCGTACCGACGTGGATCTCGGGCGACACGGCCGCGACGCCGCCGGGCCGCGCGATGCCGGACACCGACGCCGCGATCTCCCGCGCCACACCCGAGCCGACCGTCGAGCGCAGCACGTCGTTCTGAGCGACGCGCGACAGCACGAGCGCCACGTCGTCGCGGCCCTGGCTGGCGGAGCTGCGCCCCAGGCCCTGCACGAAGGCCGTCGTGCTCGCGAGCAGCGCGGCGACCAGCGCGCACGACCCCGCGGTCAACGCGGTGCGCAGCGGGCGGCGCGCCAGGTTGCGCACCGCGTAGTCGAACGGCAGGACGCGAGCCATCAGGCGCTCCGCAGGGCTTGGACCACGGGGACGCGACCCGCGCGGATCGCCGGCACCAGCGCCGCGGCGACGGCCGCGCCCAGCGACAGCGCCAGCGCGCGCGCGACGACTTCGCCGGTCACGATGAAGGACACGGACACGCCCTCCGCGCCGATCGACAGGTGCGTCGCCGCGATCAACGCGAACGCGCCCGCCAGGCCCAGCGCGTAGCCGAGCAGCGCGTAGACCGCGCCCTCCAGCAACACCGCTTGCGCCAGGTGCCGGCCGTGGAAGCCGATCGTGCGCAGCACGCCCATCTCACGCATGCGCTCGACGACGGCCATCAGGATGGTGTTGCCGACCAGGATCAGCACGACGGCGACGCAGCCGAACGCCAGGAGACGCGCGAAGCGCAGCACCTCGCGCAGGTCGCGCGTCGCCGTCTCCAGGAAGGCGGCCTTCGCCCGCGTGTCCGTCGGTTCCTCCGCGGTCGCGAAGCGCGCGTCGATCGCGCGCGCGACCTCCTCGGCGCGCGCGGGGTCGTCGATCTTCACCTCGTACTGCGTGACCGTGCCCAGGCGGTCGACCGGCCCCGAGCGTTGCAGGAACTCGAGGTGCGTCAGCA